>JAYUBM010000032.1:0-7169 GCA_043740875.1 bacterium
ATAGAACAGGGGTATGAAGCCGATGGCTATATTCCCGATCCTAAAAATGGCTATGGCTTAAACATTACGTACGCAAATACGGCCTTTGGGCAGGGGATGACGGCGACTCCGCTACAGATGGCTGCAGCGCTTTCAGCTATTGTAAACGGCGGTACTTATTACAAACCGCACCTTGTTGATAAAGTTATTGGAACCGATGGCAAAGTAACACGATCTCCGGCGTATACAGTGCGGAAAGATGTCGTGAAGCCTTCTGTAAGTAAAGATATGAAAGATCTTATGGAGTATGTGTTTACTAAAAACCACGCGTTGTACAGTATGCCTATTATTCCTAAAGGTTACAGTGTTGGTGGAAAAACAGGTACTGCACAGATAGCAATTAAAGGTGGCGGATATTATGAAAATAAATTTAATGGTACATTTATGGGCTTTGTTGGCGGCCGAGATCCGCAATACGTCATAGTAACCAGAGTAAACGAGCCGGCTATTGCGGGGTATGCAGGTTCACAGGCGGCGGCACCAATATTTTCATCACTGGCAACCATGCTTATTAATAATTTTAATATCCCCCCAATGTGAGAATATAATGCAAAATGCTATAATTAAATAAAGGTATAAAAACAAATGACTTATCTAAATTTCACTATCGACATCCCCACCTTGCTACAAGCGTTTTCTCTGGCAATTTTCAGCTTTGCTCTCAGCATGGTTTTGACGCCGTTATACACGACGTTAGCCTACAAATACCAGTGGTGGAAAAAAGCCCGTACCACTGCTGTTACCGGTGAAAAAGCAACCATGTACCAAAAACTGCACGCCGAAAAACACCGCCGCAATATACCAACCATGGCAGGGACAGTGTTTGTAGTGACGATCATTTTAATAACGCTTGTAGCGAACTTAAGCCGTTCCGAAACATGGTTACCAGTTGCGGCGATGAGCGGGGCGGGGCTTATTGGACTCATAGATGATATTCTGAATATACGGGGCTTTGGTGGCGGCGTTGCTGGCATGCAAGCCAGTTTAAAATCTGTCCTAATCTTTTTGGTAGCACTGGTTGGCGGGATATGGTTTTATACCAAACTCGATGTTTCATCTATACAAATTCCTTTCTTTGGACTTTTGCACATTGGTTGGTTGATTGTTCCACTTTTTGTGTTAGTAGTTATTTCATGCGCTAACGCCGTTAATATAAGCGATGGGCTTGACGGGTTGGCCGGTGGACTGAGTGTGACGGCCTTTGGAGCTTATGCGGTCATTGCAGCACTTGAAGGCAGATTTGGAATCGCAGGCTTTTGTTTAACCATTGTCGGTGCTCTCCTCAGTTATACGTGGTTCAACATTTTCCCGGCCCGCTTTTTTATGGGTGACGTTGGATCATTTGCGCTAGGTACGGCTCTTGGTGTCGTAGCCATGCTAACAAATACGGTGCTTATCCTGCCTATTATTGGCATAGTTTTCGTGGCAGAGGCTGGGTCAAGCCTACTCCAAATTGGCAGTAAAAAGCTACGCGGTGGTAAAAAGATATTCAAAATTGCACCAATACATCACCATTTTGAAGCCTCTGGCTGGCCTGAGACTAAAGTAACTATGCGGTTTTGGATTATAGGACAAGTTGCAGCTGTAGCCGGTATCATAGTCTATCTATTAGGAAGAACTTAGGGATATGACTGTTATGGCAGTATATTCTGTGCAGGTTTTTCAGGGTGGCTTAGAATGAATGTCCGGTCTGTTGGTGCGCGTCGTCGCCCACAGATAGCTCAAACTGACAGTGGAACAGTCCGCAAGCACAAACCAGACTACATGCTAGTACTGCTGGCTACCAGTTTGTTGGCCATAGGATTTATCGTAGTATACGCCATAAGTCCAGGAATAGCCGAAGCGCGCGGAGTAAGCGAACAGTACTTAGTCAGTAAACAGATAATTGCAATTTTTTTAGGCTTATGTAGCTTTCTTGTTATGTCACTTATCCCAATCCGTTGGTGGCGTTCGTCTGTTAAATTAATGATCGTTTTGGCGGTTGTCCTGACATTTGCAGCCCTAATAACACCAGTAAACGCTCAGTATCCAGCGCACCGTTGGGTAAGGTTTAGCGGCTTATCATTCCAGACGGCTGAATTTGTAAAATTGTCTCTATTACTGTGGGCTTCGGCCTTTTTTGCTGCTCAAGCGTCACGGGCAGAGCTGACCAGTAACAAGAAAACATTTCGTCCGACTCTTGTAGTTTTGGGTATAACGGCAGTTATAATTGCTGGTTTGCAAAGTGATTTAGGCTCGGCTGCGGTAATGGTAGCGATTATAATTGTGACTGCCTATTTGGCTGGAATGCCAATAAAACGCTTTTTGCCACTTGGTGGGGCAGTGGTTTTGCTGGTAGCGTTTATTTTAGTAACTTCCTTTATTATCCCATCACTTCGGTACCGCGTAAGCCGTTTTAGTACTTTTTTACACCCCAGTAGTGATTGTCAGAACGCCGGTTACCAGTCGTGCCAAGCGTTAATTGCAGTTGGCTCGGGAGGTATGTTCGGAAAAGGACTTGGAAAAAGCGTCCAAGCCAATGGCTATTTGCCTGAAGCCGCCAATGACTCGATATTTGCGATAATGGCAGAGAAGTTCGGGTTTGTAGGCGTAACCATTATTATAGGCCTCTACGTGGCTCTGTTTACGCGTTTGAAACGCCTTATCGACCGAGCACCTTCAATGTATGCCCGGCTTTTAATCGCAGGTATACTAGCTTGGTTTAGTACTCAAACAATTATAAATATTGGTGCCATGGTAGGATTGCTCCCTTTAAAAGGCATAACCCTGCCATTTGTAAGTTATGGTGGTACAAGTTTATTGTTTGTAACGGCAGCACTTGGCTTAGCTTTTCAGGTTTCACGCTTTACAACCTATCAAAATCATGTCGATGAAACCCCGGAAGCAGGATTTGATGAACCGGCCATGCGTAGTGCCCGTAAACTAATTGTGAGGCGACGGGTATGAAACCAACCAAAACAATTGTACTTACGGGTGGCGGCTCTGGTGGGCACCTGACGCCTGTCTTAGCAGTGGCCGCTGCACTTCGTATAGAGGCGCCGGGATATAAGCTGGTTTATATTGGTCAAAAAGGCGATTCTTTGGGTGACATTATGCATGATAATCCAGTTTTTGATGAAGTTTATACGGTCCGCGCCGGTAAATTTAGACGCTATCACGGGGAAGGCCTACTCCAAATATTTAATATTAAAACCATGCTTTTAAATATTCGGGATGGTACTTTCGTTATGGCCGGATTTTTTCAGTCTTTAAGGTTACTACGTAAAATTAAACCAAGCGTAGTATTTTGCAAGGGTGGGTTTGTAGGTGTACCAGTATGTGTAGCAGCAATTGTCTATAAAATTCCATATGTGACTCATGATTCTGATGCCTTACCCGGTCTTGCTAACAGGCTACTTGGCCCTTGGGCGCGGATTCATGCCGTGGGACTCCCTAAAGAACTTTACCGGTATGCCCAAGATAAGACAGTCACGGTTGGCGTGCCTATCCACAAACAATACCGCCGAGTCACCGAAAAAATGCAGCAAAACGCCCGTGCAGTTTTAGCTCTGCCGCAAAATGCCAAAGTATTGTTGGTTATAGGCGGCGGCTTGGGGGCACAACGTGTTAATGTAGCAGTTATTGACGCCGCCAAAAAACTTTTTAAAGATAATCCTAACCTGTATATTTTACATGTAGCAGGACGCGGCGATGAATCTGTAACCCAAATCGCGTATGAAAAAAAGTTAACGGACACAGAATTAAAACGGGTTCGTGTCTATGGATTTACCAATGAGGTGGCGCGGCTAAGTGAAGCTGCGACACTTGTATTGACGAGGGCGGGTGCAACGAATATGGCGGAATTTGCCGTCCAGGGCAAACCTTGTATTATTGTTCCTAATCCACTATTAACCGGGGGGCATCAACTGAAAAATGCCGCTGCTTATCAGGCGGCGCAGGCTGCCGTTATCGTCACTGAACAAGATCTCAAGACGCTTGCAAGCACCATAACCCAGTTAATATCTGATAAAGCAAAACAGCAGCAATTATCGGATCGGCTTTCGATTATGGCTAACAGTGGCGCAGCAGAGTCACTGGCTCATATATTGGTTACAATAGCAAATAAGGAAATGGTCAGTGTTTAACCAGAAACCGCCCGCTAGAAGAAGACCGGTAAGCCGTACAGTAAATGTAAGGCCAGATTTGCAGTATTACCGGTCGGATAAAGTTAACACAATTAAGCGAAACGAAGTTATCGATCGTCGCAGGGAAGGGGTGCTCGAACATGCTAAGCGCTTGCCTCTGTATTTTTCTTTATTAACTATTGCTATTTCAATAATTTATTGTAGTATTTTAGGCAACAAAGTAACAATTATTTTACCTAAAACGGGTGGATTATATTCTAAAGAATATTACCAGCAGGTGGCTAATAGTATTTTAAACGAGTCTTTTTTTAATCATTCAAAATTAACATTTGATAGCCGTGCATTTAAAAATAAGTTGACCGAACTTATACCTGACGCAACGGGCGCAACGGTAAGTGTGCCGCTTATAGGACGTAGGCCAGTTGTGGGGCTTAGTTTGGCGCAGCCATTATATGTATTTAGAACAATAAATAAACAATTTATCGTTGGCGATAATGGTGCAATTTTGGCCGAAAAGTCTTCGGTCGAGGACGTAAACAAATTAGAAGGCCTACATATTATTCAAGAAGATGTACCACTAAAAGTAGCGGTTGGACAAACTGTTTTGTTGGCATCAGATATTGCATTTATGCAAACTGTTTTTACAGAGGTAGAGCGGGCAAAATTAACGATAAATTTGGTTACTTTACCTTTAGGGGCTAACGAACTATATGTGCATATAGATACACTGCCTTATATTGTTAAGTTTGCGAGCAGTGGGGACGCGCGGCAACAGGTAGGGGCCTTTTTGGCTACTAAGAATTATCTACAAGAAAACACGCCAAGCGATTACATTGACGTACGCATTGGCGAGCGCGTTTATGTTAAGTAAATATCCATTCTCCGCTCTGTTCATTTACTGTTCGTATTTTGTTCAGAATTAATAAAATCTGTAAACCTGAAAAAAGGGTGCTTAACAAAAAAACTATATATTGCAATACAAATGCATAAAAAGCAAATAGCGACATTTGCGTGAAATGTTTTTTATTTCACGCAAAGCTGTGGAAAACTATCCAAACGTGCATATACATACGTTACAACTACTAAAATCAGCTATGGTTTGGTAAATGCGTGAGCGTCGCATGTTTAGTGGTGTCACTAGAGAAAGTAATAACGTATCCCCTATTTAATAAGGTACACTGAATCAACGCGCGTAAGCATTGAGCAGTCGTAAAATATACATTGTGCGACGTCTCGTCTATAATGCACTTTCGGTTAGTATGCCGCTTTCCTGTTTCAGATTTAGCTCTCAACCACATTTTTAATTAGTTTATTTTAAAGTACTGCCCTTACCCGCATGACTATAGTTTTAGTAAAGACTTCGCCGTTTTATGGCGCCCGCTAACCAAGCAACAATAAATTATCGCTGTTCGTATTTTGTTTATATAAACAACTTTGTAAAACTAATCTTCTAATATAGTAACGTGTTTTGCATGCGGATTTTCATGGTTCGGAGTAAACGCAAAACGCATGCTGGTATCATCACTAGTAGCCTCGATGACAACTCTAAATTGTGTCTCTGAGCCTTCAGGAAAGTAAGCATTGATATCATCCATGGCAGCTTGCACTATACGGAAACTGCCTGTAGCAGCGCGCAACCATTGATCGGGCGTCATACCTACTAGATCTGCGTCAAACCGTAGTGCATGGGCTTCAGCAGGATCCAGGTTGATCTGCAGATATTCTCCATCTTCTGCCGGTACTCTCTCGCTCATAATCTGTTTAGACAGCAAGCGCGTAGGTAGCTTTGGCGACGCGCTTGAATTCTTGCTTGCCCTGTAAGTTTAATAAAATAGTAGTTTCTTTCACAAAACGTTTTTTCAAGACTCTGCGAACAATCTCGTCGCGGTGCAGTGATGTTTTGGCTTCTTTTAGGACTTCGGTGATTACATCGGCCACAGTTCCTTTTTTATAGCCCCACTCTTTCAGTGCATAGATCCCCCGCCCTACCAACACAAAACGGGCATCTTTGATAAGTTCGTTATGGATTGCTTGGGTAGTAACTTCTTTACGTTTAAAGCCGCTATCGCGGATGGCTCCGGCGATATCGTTAAAGTGCATTTGTTTGCCGTTTTCATGCAAAATGACGTATATTTTATCCCTGATGTTCTTGGGGTTAACCATTGGCCATTTTGTGAGCCCATAACGGCCATTAAGGGTCGCTAGGTGCTTGCTGATACTAGCTAGGGCTTTTGTATGGTTTGCATCAGGATTTCCAAGGGCGCCGGCAATTTCTTCGATTTTTGCAGGTACACCAATTTTCTTGATAGTTTCGATAACATGACCTACTTGGTCGCGAATAGCCTTTTCGCTGTGCTTTGCGGCAATACCAGCTGACATATGAAAATGGTCGCTTTCGTCAACGAAGGCGAGTGATGGGACAAGTTGAGCCAAAAAAGAAACACGGGCTTGGTCGAGCTTGTTCGCTTCTTCAGCAAGTTGTGCCGTTAGATCGCTGATCCTGGCTACATGGCCGAGTTCTTGGATTTTTTCGGTCAAGACTTGTTCTACTTCTTTGATATGTGGTAAATCTTCGTGGGCCATTGCCTTTAGTCGTGCTATAACAGCTTTTTCGAGCTGTCGAACGCGTTCACGGGTAATGCCAAGCAGTTCTCCGATTTGTTCGAGTGTTTCCTTGCGGTCAAACAGGCCATAACGGCGCGCAATGATCTCGCGTTCGCGTTCGCGTTCTATCGTATTCAAGATGTCTTGAACGGTTTTTTCTATGTTCAGTTTAGGCTGTGTCTTTGCTTCAGTCATGGTTCACCTGTTCTACGCTGTTATTACACTAATATTAAAACAAATGTTTTTAAAAGTCAAACAAATGTTATTACAGTTTTATTGTAACACGTTCTGGCGCAAATTAATAAATAGTTTTATGTCAATATTACTACGCATCATACTCGCAATCTGTACAAATTGTGGATAAATAAATAAAATTAACCCTATATTTTGCGTTTATGGTTA
>JAYUBM010000033.1:0-2127 GCA_043740875.1 bacterium
GATGTTTGACTTTGAGAACGAGTATTTTAGCCGGGTTGTGCAGTATATGCTTGATGGCTTTACGGCTGGTATTACCCCCAACCCTGACATTATGTGTAACCAAGAAATTAAATTTAAACTGTTTCTTGATGCGTCATTGCAGCAGGGTGCGGATTTTATAGCGACGGGCCACTATGCCCAAACGCTGCAGGGCCAATTAATTATGGCCGACGACGATAACAAAGACCAGACTTATTTTTTGTACCGTGTCACAAAAGTAGCCCTGCAAAAAACACTGTTTCCGGTCGGGGGTTTTACCAAACCACAGGTGCGCGAACTTGCCAAAAAGTACAAACTGGCTACTGCGACCAAAAAAGAAAGTATGGGCATTTGTTTTGTAGGCAAAGTGGGCATAAAAGAATTTTTACAGCAATTTTTACCGCCGCAATTACCGGGTGATATCAAAAATCAATTCGGTATGACTATAGGTACGCATGACGGCACGGTGTTTTATACTATCGGTCAACGCCACGGTTTAAGTGTTGGCGGCGGGTTACCATATTATGTGACCGGAAAAGATATGGCTAAAAACGAAGTATTTGTCACTACCGACTTGCAAGATGATAAGCTGTGGAACGACGAAATAACCGTTACTAGTACGCATTGGATAGGCGCAGCGCCGGAGCTTGGTGATTTAGTAGTACGTACCCGGCACCGCGGACCACTCACCCCTGTAAATAAACTTTTAAAACTAGCGAATGGCGATTACCAAATATTCCTTAACGAGAAAATCCGTGCCCTAACCGCTGGGCAGTCGGCTGTACTTTATCAAAAAGATATATGCTTGGGTGGGGGCATAATCTGTTAAACACATGGTAATAACAGTTTTAACCCTAGTAACATATAGCAGTAACCGTTAATTTTGCGTGCTATAATTAAGCCATGAGCGAATACCTAACAAAACAAGACTTAAAAGATTTTGGTGTACTTTTTGATAATAAAATTGATAAAGCCGTCGACGATTTGTCGGAAATTATCTCTAATTTTGCCACACAAGTTGATGAGCGTTTTAACCGTCTCGAAGAGCGTATGGACAGGCTTGAAGCATCGCACCAAAGACTTTTGAACACCGTAGATGGCTTTGTTGCACGTATTGATGCCTATGAGACGGAACAAGCCGCACGTGATAATCAGTTCGAAAAACTTTTGGTATGGGCACGCAAAGTTTCCGAAAAAACCGGTATACCACTCGAAAATCTTTAATAATTTCAGTACCTCTGTTAAAATGACTGTTATGGAACTAATTAACTATAAATTGGGGTCGTCGACCGCATCGGCGCGTTAAAGCGTACTTTCCCCTTATTTTATTACCCTAAAGCGGAGACAACACACAATGGATGCCCAAACAATACGACAAAAATATCTAAAATATATGACAACTCGCGGACATTCGGTTATTCCGCGGGCACTTCTGGTGCCTATTAATGACCCAACGACCCTATTCACCGGCAGCGGTATGCAACCGCTTATCCCTTATTTACTGGGCGAAAAACACCAGAATGGCACACGGTTAGTCGACAGCCAAACGTGCTTACGTGCCCAAGACATTGAAGAAGTCGGGGACAACCGTCATACAACCTTTTTCGAGATGCTTGGAAACTGGAGCTTGGGCGATTATTTTAAAAAAGAACAACTGCGTTGGTTTTTTGAATTTTTAGTCGGCGAAGTTGGGCTGGACCCAAACCGACTATATGTGACGTGCTGCAGTGGATTTCCGCAGTTTAACGTACCCAAAGATACCGAATCTGCCGAAATATTGAGTGATTTATTCAATGAACAAGGAATTAAAGCTAAACAAATAGACATTGGCAGCGAAGAAAATGGTTATAAAGTTGGTGAACAAGGCGGCCGGATATTCTTTTATGATGAAAAAAATTGGTGGAGCCGAAACGGTGCCCCGAAGGATGTAAAAGTTGGCGAACCTTGCGGGCCGGACAGCGAAATGTTTTATTTGTTTGACCAAATAAAACACGACCCTAAATGGGGTGAAAATTGCCATCCTAATTGTGACTGCGGTCGCTATATGGAAATCGGTAACAGCGTGTTTATGGAATACCTGCGAACCGAAAAGGGGTTCGAAAAACTTCC
>JAYUBM010000034.1:0-2126 GCA_043740875.1 bacterium
AAGGTAGTTGGCAGAGATACTAAAACGGGCGAATTGAAAGACTACCTAACTGATGGGGTATTTGTTTTTGTTGGCTTAAAACCAGTCACTTACTTTTTGAAAAATAGTGGCGTCGAACTCGACGAGCGCGGTTTTATAAAAACTGACCTCAAATTGCGCACGACCGTTGCCGGTATATTCGCAGCTGGTGATGTGCGAAGTGGTGCCACTATGCAAATAGCCAGTGCGGTTGGCGAAGGAGCCAGTGCGGCGCTCACTATTCGTGAGTACCTAGAAGCCCCGAAAATTTGAAACAGTTTCATCTGATACAAGTAGGACATGCCGGCTTTAGGGACAAATGCACTAAACTAACTACTATAGAGATTAAAAGTACTGCATTTGCGCAAACTATACGGCAAACAATTTATACACTGCGAAAAGTACATGGTGTTGGACTTGCTGCTCCACAAATAGGCTTGCAACAACAATTTTTTGTTTCGCGGCAAGAACCAACTAAATTTCGCCCAGATCTTGTACATATACGACCATACGTCGTTATTAACCCAGTAATTCTGGCCTATTCGGTTAAATTACTAGCTGATTGGGAGGGCTGTTTCAGCGTAGCCCATGCGAGATTATTTGCCAAAGTTGAACGTTCTGAGTTTATTAAAGTACGTTATCAAAACCTAAAAGCCGAAATACTAGAACGTACAATTGAAGGTTTTGAGGCACGAGTCTTTATGCATGAGTATGGCCATTTGCAGGGCAAAGTATTTCTAGATGAAAACGTCGATTTGAGTACGATTATGAGTGACTGCGAATACCGCGAGATGCTAGCCAGGACAGTCAAAAGCTAAGCGGGCTTTGGAAAGCTTTTGCGGTACACGTCGGGACGGTTAGTGCAGAGCATGATATCTGGGAAAAACGTTTGTGCACACCACTGCCAAAATCGGTTGTCAATGGTATAGACCATAATTTTTTTGTTATACCGTTTGCATAAAAAGTAAGGCAGAGGTCCCAACCACCATTTGTTTAGGGAAATGCCGCTAAAACCACGGTCACGAGCCAGTTCTATCGCTTTTATGGGTCCTTCTTGGTAGGGCTGCGATATAAGCGTGATGGCATGCGGGAAAGCCTGCTTAAGTTTATATAGTGCGTGGGCGTGTGGGCTCGTAAAACCAACACTGTTAGGCAAACCTTGTTGTTTAAGGTATGCAATTAAATCCTCTATGGCGTCGGCACACTTAATATCAAACATGAAGGCGCTATATATGTCATTTCGTTCAAGCAGATTTTCGAGTTTTAAAAGGGTAGGAATGCGTTTTTTAAGTTGTTTGTATGTTTCGGGAAGTGAATTACCGGTTAAGGTCTGCTTGAGTTGTCCATGATACATGACAAATACCATATCTGCCGTACAGTGAATATCTGTTTCTATAAATGTAGGGTGATAGCCTTGGGCAAGCTGAATTGACCGTAAGCTATTTTCATGGGCGATACCGCTGGCACCTCTATGGCTAACTAATGACATACCAGTAGTGTACAATAAAGCGAGAAATAACGGAGAAAACAATACATGGGCTACCCTTTTAACACAATACCTTACGGCCGTGATGGCGAATATATTACTACAGTGGTAGAAATCCCCAAAGGATCTTCACTTAAAGTCGAGTGGCGGCGGATCACAGAATATTTTGCCCTCGACCGTGTCGAGCCGCAGATTTTTGCAAAACCTACCAATTATGGCTTTATTCCACAAACTCTCGATGATGACGGCGACGAGCTTGATGTACTGATTGTGACGGGAGAGCCACTACCAATGGGATTAGTTATTGAAGAAACTAGGGTTATAGGTATGCTTGATTTTGAAGACGACGGTGAAAATGACTATAAAATTATCTGTGTACCGATCGACGATCGGCATTATGGTGAAATTAAGCACGTTGATGAACTTGGTGACCAGTGGAAGCGGCAAATTGAGCATCACTTCAAACACTATAAAGACCTCAAAAAAGGTGGTACGGTTGTCCGCGGCATAGTCGGGCCAGACGCAGCCTGGAAGATAATCCGCGAATGTAGCGACCGTGCTCAAGCTAATAAGTGGTGGTAAAATGCCTGACAAAAGTTCTATATTTTGGACAAAACGTATC
>JAYUBM010000035.1:0-7054 GCA_043740875.1 bacterium
TTGTCGCATTAAATAGTTCAACAAATTCATCGTTAGCGTCGGTAGCTGGACTGGCCGGATTTGGTAAAAGCTCAGTGATCTGAAGCGGTGCAGCGGCAGTATGTGGTGAATTAGTAGTGCCGGTTTGTTCTGGCAAAGTGGGTGTACTAGTTATGCCACTTATAAAATCTACAGAATTATTGTTGGTATCTATATATAGCGCATCGGCTGATCTTTTACGGCTATAAACCTGCCCTTGTGCAGCAACCGATGCGGCAAATGCCTCAGGGTGGACAGCTGTACCCCACCCAAACACGTCATGCTGTACTTCGCTTACACCGCTGCCACTCACAACGCGCACATGGCCGCCGATACTAGCCATACCAGGGCTAAAACTTGCATTGATATTGGGCTGGCCCGCTGCAAGTAACAACGTACCATGCGCGGCTATAGTGCCATTAAGCACAACATTTCGGCTTGGTGAGGTAAAATTTGCAGCCGATGCCGAAAAGTACTGCACGTGCCATCCCGTGACGTTTTTGGCTATTGCGCTGTTATTCACTACCAAAATATACTCATCGTCGGTACTGACAAGGCTTTCGGTTTGTACGGCGCCGATGAGTATTGGTTCGGTACTGGCATAGACAGGTGCGCTGCAAAGCCCAAAGCCAATTACACCCAACGCCAATAAATACCTCTTCATAATTTTGATTATAAAGATAATCTGTTTTGTAGCAAGCATGAGCAATATCTTTTAATCAGTTTAACCAAAGCAAAATCCGTGTATAGTGATAACAGATGCTAAAACTTTCTGGGAAATTATTTAACACTGCCATTTACAGCCTGCAGACAGGTGGGCAAATTGGTATTGGTGTGCGTCCGCTCATTAATCCCGATAACCTGAAAGTAGAGGCTTGGTTTGCAACTAGTATTTACCAGCCTGGCACCTTATTGTTGCCCATCATAGAAATTAGGCAAATTTCACGCGCTGGTATTGCGGTAAATGATTATGAAGCCCTTACCGACCAAGCCGAACTCATCAGGTTACAACCTTTGATTAAGCTTAACTACCAGCTCATAGGTAAGCCAGTAGTTACTGAATCGAAGCAAAAACTAGGTAAGATTGAAGATTTTGCGCTGAATATTGAAAGTTTTTACATAGACAGATTATATGTAATTCCTAGCGGCTTAAAAGCTTTTACCAGTAGGCGCATCCAAATTTCCCGTAATCAAATCATAGAAATCACTGACAAGAAGATTATCGTACAAGATATTGAAGCCACTGTTCCTATGCTTTTTAAATCAGCTGCTCCGGTTCCTGAAGGCTAAGTGCTTGTTTTATATCGCCGTAGCTAAAACCTTTAGCCTGCAAATAGCGTATAAGCCTAGGCTGGTCTGCATAACGTGACCTTGTTTGGAGTTTTTGCACCAATGTCTCCAACGCTTTTTGGTCGTTATTACTAGCTGACTCATTTCCCATAACTATCCTTACATTGTCTGAGGTAATACCTTTGCTGCGCAGTTCATTTTGAATGGCGCGGCTACTTTTATTTTTACGCAGCAACCGCTCGGTTGCCCACAAAGCATACCGCTCATCACTGAGCACATCCTTTTCGGTAAAATCAGCAATTAGGCGTATCTGCAAATCACTATCTACTTTTTTGCGGTAAAAATATTGCTTTAGTTCGCCGGTACTTCGCGGACGTGTCGCCAGCCATTCATAGGCCCTGGCCCGAATTTTTCCATCGCTGCTCAGCTTTTTGTACGCTGCAATATCGGCATCGCTAACTTCAAGGCTCTTTTTGAGTTTAAAGTCGATAACATCCGAAATACCCAGCGAAAAACTATATTTTTCGTCGACAAAAATGCTCACCCGGTTAGCATTTTTAACCTGTGCTTTTAGTGCCGTGATTTTCATATTTGCGGAAACTTACCGAGCGCCATAAAGAGGGACCGTGTGAAAGTATCGGGGACTTTTATGTGCAAATCATGTAGTTCTTGCCGCGAAAACCAGGCAGCGCCATCTACTTCATCGGTCTGAAGCTGGGGCGGAAATGCTTCTGACTCGAGCAAGAAAACAGCATAAAAACGGTTTAGCTTCTTACCTTCCTTGTTGGTATAGTCATCAAAATATTTACCCAGCAGTTGCGGTACGGACTTCAGGCCTATTTCTTCATACAATTCGCGCACCGATGCTTGTTCATAACTTTCACCGCTGTCGACGTGTCCCGCCGCGCTAAAGTCCCATAAACCTGGAGCAGTTTCCATCTTGATGCTACGTTTTTGCAGTAAGAGTGCATTGTCGGAAGGCCGCCTGACAAAAATTACCGCAATTCGGTGGATAGCGCCGGTCGACCACGCTTCTTCCATGGGGCCGCTGCCAATAACATGATCGTCTTTATCTACATAGTCTATAGGTAAAAATACTGCCTCTGCCATAGCTATTTCCTGTTTATAATTACTTCGCTGACTTCCATATTTTTTGGCAAGTCGAGTATGTTCAGCATAAAAGTTGCTACGTCGACCGGATCCATCCACTTGCTGGGATCATCTATTGGCTTGCCTGTGGCTTTTTTATATAGTTTTGCAAGCTGCAGACCCAGTCCATCACTTGCACCGGTGATGACTATCATAGTCTTTAAACCTTGGCGGCTTCTGCCACAGCCGTTTTGACTTCTTTGCTGATCTTTTCAAGGATTTTAGGATTGTCGTGCAAGTACTGCTTGCCCGCTTCGCGGCCTTGGGCCACATTGGCGCCTTCGTAGGCAATCCAGGCACCGGCTTTGGTCATAATGTTCCTTGCAATAGCTAGGTCAAGCACGTCACCTTCACGGCTAATGCCTTGGTTAAACATAATATCAAACTCGGCTTCACGGAAAGGTGGCGCGATTTTGTTTTTGACGACCTTCACACGTACCCTGTTGCCCAAAACCTCTTCGGCGCTTTTAATTTGTGAGGTACGGCGAATATCCATGCGTACACTGGCATAAAACTTCAACGCATTACCACCGGTTGTGGTTTCGGGGTTGCCAAACATGACACCAATTTTCATACGAAGCTGGTTAATAAATACCACCGTACATTTGCTGCGGCTGATGATAGCCGTCAGTTTACGCAAAGCCTGGCTCATAAGGCGCGCCTGCAAGCCCATGTGGCTGTCGCCCATATCGCCTTCGATTTCGGCCTGTGGAACAAGGGCTGCAACAGAGTCGATAACGACAATATCAACTGCATTACTGCGTACCAGAGTCTCGACAATTTCGAGAGCTTGTTCGCCACTGTCAGGCTGTGAAACTAACAGTTTTTCGGTGTCTACACCGATGCGCTTGGCGTAACTTGGGTCAAGGGCGTGCTCGGCATCGATAAATGCGGCGACACCGCCTGCCTTTTGTACTTCGGCCACAATGTGAAGCGTCAAAGTCGTCTTACCAGAACTTTCTGGTCCGTACACCTCGATAATACGGCCCTTTGGAATACCGCCACCTAGGGCAATATCAAGGCTTAGGCTGCCGGTTGAAATAGTCTCAACATCGATAGTCCGTCCACCATCAAGGTGCATAATGGCACCCTTACCAAACTGTTTTTCAATTTGGTCCATAGCAAGGCTCAGCGCTTTTGCTTTGCCCTCACTATTAGAATTTGCTTCGCGGCTCATGACTGGTTTTTGGTCAGCTTTTGCTGCCATAATAGATACCTCTTTCTTATACGAATTATATCGTTTAGGTTTGTAGATACAATTATATGCCCCTTTGCCTGACATTGTAAAATGCCTACGCTAATATTCTGTTCATTACAGAGTAAACCTGTTAGCATAAGAACTAAAGAAGTATGCGAATCCCGGATAAAACAGTAAAAGCACTCCTGCTGAAAAGCGGCCAACTAGCCGAAGAAAAGTTTGCTGCGCTCGAAGAACAGGCCAATACCGAAAAGTTGTCGATGCAAGAAATTGTGACACGCAGTAATCTTGTCAGTGATTCTGAGCTGACAAAGTTATACGCCGACGACATCGGTATCCCTTTTGTAGAAATCAACACAAAAGAGCTAGACAGGGAGGTACTGAAGCAGATTCCCGAAAAAATTGCCCGGTTGTACAACATGGTAGTGTTTTCGGGTTCGACTGATAAACCCGACGAACAAAAGCAAATTGCCATGGAAGACGCCGATGACCTACAGGCAATTGATGTTTTGCACAAATTATTCGGCCAAAACATCAAGATTTCAATCGCTACCCGCTTCAATATTTTGTCTGCGCTCGACCAATACCGCGGCAACATAGGCAGCGAAATCAATAAAGTGATTACCGATAGCGGTGGAAGCGAAGAAGAAGAAGATGTCGTTAGCGAAGAAGACATCGCCGAAGATTCTCCCATTGCCCAAACGATAAATTTAATTATTGAATACGCCGTGAAGTCTGGTGCCAGCGATATTCATATCGAACCCCGTGATAAAAACGTAATTATAAGATACCGCATTGACGGCGTTTTGCGGGAGGCAAACCGGCTACCAAAACGGACGCTGAGTGCCTTGGTGTCCCGTATCAAAATCTTGAGCAATTTAAAAATTGATGAGCGACGAGCCCCCCAAGACGGACGTTTTAAGATTAATATGAATGGCCGCGTATTTGCCTTTCGTGTCTCGACGTTGCCTATTAGTGAAGGCGAAAAAGTTGTCATGCGTGTGCTGGATGAATCGAGTGAACCACTTTCACTGGTTAAGCTTGGTTTTTGGGGAAAAGCTCTTGAAGATATCAACGAAGCCAGCTTAGAGCCAAACGGCATGATTTTAGTGACAGGCCCGACAGGTTCGGGCAAAAGTACGACCCTACATAGTGTGCTTCATATCTTGAACAAACCGGATGTTAATATTTCGACCATCGAGGATCCGGTTGAATACAAGCTAGAGGGAGTCAACCAGACGCAGGTGAACACTGTAGCTGGCATGACATTTCCGGCTGCCCTGCGGGCACTGCTGCGGCAAGACCCTAACATAATTATGGTTGGTGAGATCCGCGACGGTGAAACGGCTGGGCTGGGCGTGCAAGCTGCCCTGACAGGGCACCTTGTATTTAGTACTCTGCACACCAACAATGCCGCGACGTGCTTGCCGCGACTATTAGATATGGGCATAGAACCCTTCTTGATTGCCAGTGTTGTCCGCGTCATTATCGGTCAGCGTTTAGTCCGCCGGCTTATTCCTGAAGATAGCGAAGCATACGAGCCAGATACCGCCGAGAAAAAAGAAATTGAGCGTGTTTTTCATATAACCGGTAAAGCAGATTGGGACCGCTTGTTAGGACTAGTTCAAACTGCCCAAGCGCAGTTTGAACGGCCAAAAACCGAAAAAATCTTGTTTTACCGGCCCCGTAAAGATCTGGCAAAAGAAAAAAGTGGCTACAAGGGTCGCATGGGTATCTACGAAGTACTGACTAATTCTAGCGACGTGCAGAAGATGATTGTGGCCAACAGTACCAGTGAACAGATACAAGACCAAGCAGTAAGGGAGGGCATGGTGACAATGCAAGTTGATGGGCTCATTAAAGCGATGCTGGGAATGACCAGTATAGAAGAAATACTTAGGGTTACAAGGGAATAAAATAATATGTCGAGTTTTGCTTATACTGCGCTAGATAAAGAGGGAAAACGCCACAATGGCAGTGTTGAAGCTGCCAACGATATGGCTGTAAGCCAGTTGCTAACCCGTCAGGGTTTGCGGGCCGTGGTAATTAAAAAAGATGGTAAAAAGTCTAACCCTTTAGCATTTTTAACCGTGAAAAAAGTAAAGCAAAAAGATTTGGTTATATTTACCCGACAGTTGGCAACGATGATAAATGCCGGTGTACCTTTGGTGCGTAGCTTGGCGACCCTGCAGGCTCAAACCGAAAATCCCAGTTTTAAAAAACACATGCAAGAAATAAGTAAAGATGTCGAGAGCGGAGTTTCATTTGCAGAGGCATTGAGTAAACATGGGTCTGTATTTTCTAGTATCTACGTAAACATGGTACGGGCTGGTGAAGCAGGTGGTATATTAGATGAAATTTTGAAAAAATTAGCTTTGCAGCAAGAAAAAGACGCCCGCATCCGTGGAAAGTTTAAAAGTGCTATGACCTACCCCACTGTCCTAATTACTATTACATTTTTGGTGTTTATTGCCCTTATGACAGTAGTTGTGCCCAAAATTGGAAAAATTATTGGGGACTTGTCTGGCGGAAAATTGCCGCCGCTTACCAAAGCCATGTTGGCTATTAGCCACTTTCTGATAGGTTTTTGGTATATACACATAACGGTTATTGTGCTGCTTAGCATTTTTCTGACGCGTTTTCTTCGCACCGAAAAAGGCAAATATGCCCGGGATAAACTGCTGATAACGATACCAGGTATCAAATTAATCGTAATCAAAATGGCCGTTGCCCGTTTTTCGCGCATTTTTGCCAGCCTCATGACGGCCGGTGTCAGTGTCATTGAATCTATTGAAATTACCGCTAAGGCGCTTGGTAATAAAGTGATCGAAGCAGAGCTGATGGAAGCGGCAAAGCAAGTTGCCAACGGCGAGCAGTTTTCGGTGCCGCTGAGTAAAAGTAAAATATTTCCACCTATTGTTAGCCAAATGCTTTCCGTCGGTGAAGAAACGGGCCAAACGGATACGATTTTGTTAAAAGTCGCCGAATTTTATGAAGATGAGGTTGATGCTGCTGTTGACGGGTTAAGTTCTATCCTCGAACCAGTTTTGATTGTCGTTATGGGTGGTATGGTGGGCCTTATTGCTATAAGTGTCATAGGCCCAATCAGTAACCTTGCTAACCAAATCCAATAAGAGCATTGCACAGTGCACATTACGGGCGATAGCCTGTGACTCCGAAGTGCAAATCTGCTTGACACTAACCCAAGCTTACGCGATACTCATAACCATAAGCGTGAATGAAAAAAATTACATTCGCTTTACATAACTAATTTAGGAGGGTGGGCCCTTATGCTCAAGACAATTAAAAAAGCACAAAAAGGCTTTACGATCATCGAGCTTTTGATCGTTATAGCAATTATAGGTATATTGGCAGGTTTAGTTCTTAACAACTTCCAGG
>JAYUBM010000036.1:0-2090 GCA_043740875.1 bacterium
CTGCCGCCAATATGCGCCAAATTATCGTCGATAACAACCGACGCTTTTTTAGTTGTCAAACGAATACAATTAGCTCCGAAAAATTCAATGTCCATGTTACCCCTTATTGTTCCTTTTGATTCATTATACAGGATTCGCTGGCTTTCGCCCGGTTCGGGGTAAAAGTTTTACTAAATGTTATTCTGCCGAGGTTGTCACTGGCTGCGGATCGGCTGGAAAAAAAGATTTTTTATCGAGTATTACCTGTTTTTTGGAACGCTCTAAATTAGACCAAAAACGGTCTTTGATCTGGCTGCGGTACACCGCTTGTTCGGTATTCATTACCGTAAAGCGCAGTTCTTTACCTTCTTGTTTTTCAAGGTCAGCAATGAGTTTATCAACCTGTGGCTTATTTACTTCGCCTACCAATAAAATATCTACTCCGGCTAGTTCGTCTCGGGTAAATACGCCGGTATAAAGCACTAAATCAAGTTGGCCAGCCGATTGCCAAAACTTGCTCGTGCCAGATTCAAGCGTGGCGCCCATAGTGTCTTCGCTGGATTCGCCGGTGGTTGGTGTACTGCCAAACATTTGTTCGAGTGGCGCATAAAAGTCATAGGCTTGATTGACTTCATAATACAGTTTGTTATTAGACGTGTCCGACGTAATGATGCCAATACTCAGCAAATTGGCCAGCTCACGACGCACCGAATTAATCTGCTCATCTACCTTGCGCGTTATCTCGCGTACATAAAAAGGACGATTGGGGTTGCCCATAAATAAGTACAGTAATTTGACCCGCGTTTTGCTTCCGAACAATTGTTCTATCATGAAAAATACCCTTCGTACCCCTATTGTAGCAAAGAATGGTACGTTATAGTTACCCTAAATTTGACTGCGAACAAAATTGTATGCGGCTTGCCCGTCTGTGAACCACGTAAGGCTTGGATTGCGCTTGAACCAGGTAACTTGCCGTTTTGCATACTGCCGCTCTGCTATAAAAGTAAGCTCTTTAGCTTCCTGAAGGCTGCACACGGCGTTTATGTAATCAAGGGCGAATCTATACGCAATGGCGTCAAAAGGTCGGCTTGGGTCGCCGTATTTTGCCACAAGCTTTTCGAGTTCTTCAACCAGGCCGTATTCATAATTCAACCTAATGCGTTTTTTGATGCGTCCGGCAATACTTTCGCGGCCCGGATCAACCCCAATAATAAGACTTTCCTTCATCGGGGTTTTAATTTTAGAAGAAATTCCCTCGGTTTCGATCGCCCGGATAAGGTGGCGTGGGTTTTTGTCGTTTGCCGGCAGCGGGATGCCTTTGGCGATAAGTTGTGCCTGCAGTTGTTCGACAGACATCTTGTTTAGTTTGTCCCGCAAAACTTCGTCTTTAGCACCTTCGGTAAATTGATAGTCATAATAAAGTGCATCAATATACAGCCCCGTTCCCCCAACGACAATAGCTAACTTACCCCTGTTATGAATATCTTTTAAGCACGCTTCGGCGTCTTGCTTGAACTGGGCAACCGAATATTCTTGGTATGGATCGATAATATCGAGCATATGATGCGGTACGCGTTGTTGGTCGTCACGGCCTGGCTTGGCGGTGCCAATATTCATGCCACGGCGAATCGTCTGGGAATCGGCACAAATAATTTCGCCGCCTAAGGTTTCGGCCAGTTGCATCGCCAGGGCGCTTTTGCCACCAGCGGTCGGTCCGACGATAAATATAACTTTTACTGCTCTGGTTGCCATAATAATTCTCCTACATTTACGGTATCGTCTGCTGCTACTTTAACACCTTCGGCCTCGAGTGCCGCACGGTGACCAGCGCGGCCGCCGTTTGGCCAGCCGGCTGCCAAGCCGCCACTTTTGTTTACCACTCTTTGCCAGGGCAAGTCCGGCGGTCCAAAATGGGCAATGCCGCCAACAATACGTGATGCGCGGGCATTGCCGGCAAGTGCGGCAATTTGCCCATAGGTCATTACCCTACCCACCGGTATTTGCGCCACTAATGCATACACCCGCTGGGCAAACTGCTTATCAGGCTCGTCCATTAAAATACTCCAGCACGGCTGGCCAATCTTTACAGCGCTGCATATTGTTCGGGACAT
>JAYUBM010000037.1:0-6920 GCA_043740875.1 bacterium
TGGTAAACGCCCATTATTTTGGGCGGCCAAAACCACGACCCGGTAATTTGCAAAAAAAGTATAAATACCCGGCGTATATAAGTGTGGTCGATTTATACTTTGGATTAAGCCTGACAACGGGAAGGCTTGGGTATTTAGCCGCGGCATTTACCCTGTTAGCCGGCTTTGGAATAAAAACGGTGATTGACCACCCAAGAAAAGTAGCTAAGCGTTAACGTTTTAGTGCTATTATATCTTTAAAGATATGAAGTGGGGAACTACACGTGGCTGATAACACCGAGGTGCCGAAAATACCGGAACAACCTAAAAAAGCACCTAAAAAGCTCACTATTTTTGATGCCAATGAACAATCTGAGCCCGCTAAAGCAGCGCCCAGTAAAATTCATGTAAAATCAGATGATAACCCTTCGGTGCCAAACGTGCCAGATACAAAAGCTGGTGATACGCCCGCCGTACTAGTTGACGAAGAAGAAATGGCCGCTATTGCCGAAGCATTCGCTAATATCCCCGAAGTTGCCCAAACGCCTGCTGCTACCCCCATTGAAATGCCGGTAGAACCTAAAAAAATATCAGTATTACATGACGATTCGCAAGAATTACCCGAACCGCTTCAATCTGCCAGCCCAGCGCCAGAACCAGAAGAAGCTGCAGAGACAGCCAATGAAGATAGTGCCGAGGATGTAACTGCCGATTCTTCTGAAACAGAAACTGTGCCAGTGCCCGTAGAAGACACGGCCGAAGTAACAGATGAAATGCCGGTAACACCACCTAAAAAAGCCCTAGACCAATTAAGGAATAATGTGCCTTCACCACCGGCTCCAGAGCCTATTTCAGAAATAGCCGGTGAAACAGAAAAATTTGCCGATAAAGAAACCGAAAACGTCGTAGACGATATAGTCGCCACGGAATCAGATGAACTGCTGGCGCGTGAAGACGCGGAAGCGGCGCGGGCAGTTAAACCGCCAAAAAAGCCCAACCGTTTAAGAGAAATATTATCGAACTGGTGGTTGAATCCAGCAACTAAATGGGGTGCCATAGTGGGTCTTATATTGCTGCTCGGATTAATTGGCTTGTTGCCACTTAGCCGGTACGCGATTTTAAATGCTGCCGGTGTACGCGTACAGTCGTCATTAAATGTCATAAGTAATGAATCGCAACAACCTTTAAAAAACGTCCAGGTAAATATTGGCGGCCAGTCAGCCGTTACAGATGATAATGGCACCGTGAAATTTGAAAAATTAAAACTTGGTAAAACGACCCTTAAAATTGTAAAACGCGGTTTTAGCAGTGTCGATCAAGTGCGAACACTGGGCTGGGGAAGTAATCCGATTGGACAAGTTGGCTTGGCTGCCACTGGTACAAAATTTAGTTTTGTTGCCAAAGATTTTCTTAGCGGCAAAGCGGTACTTGGTGCCGAGGCAACAAGCGGCGAATATAACGCCCAAGCCGATAAAGACGGCAAAATAGCGCTGGTTATAGATAAAGATAATGATAAAGACCTTGAGGTGAGTATAAAGGCGACGGGCTACAGAGACGAAAAACTGACCGTTAAACTGACTGATCTTATCGAAAAGACGATTAAAATGGCGCCAGCCAAAAAGCATGTTTTTGTAAGCAAACGAAGCGGCAAACTTGATGTTTTCAAAATTGATGCTGATGGCAAAAATGAAGAAAAATTATTAGCAGCAACCGGTACAGAGCGTGATGATTTGGCTTTATTGCCACACCCCACTAGTGATTTTGTGGCAATGGTATCAACGCGCGAAGGCAAGCATAATAGCGCCGGTTATTTACTTAGCTCATTGTTTGTTATAAATGTTAAAACCGGTGAACTTACAAAAATCGTCCAATCCGAGCGCATCCAACTGATCGATTGGTCGGCTGACCGAGTTGCTTTTATAGCTATTGCCGAAGGCGCCAGTGCAGCGAATCCAAAGCGAAGCCGTTTGTATAGCTTTGAAATTGGGCAACCCGGGCCAAAAGAAATTGCCACCGCAAATTATTTTAACGATGCAGTCGTTTTCAAAGGGGCCATATACTATGCCCCATCAAGCTATGCCGTACCGGTGACAAGCGTTCTATTTTTCAAGGTAAACATGGATGGAACAGGCCAGGTGACACTGCTCGATAAAGAAGTGTGGAATATCTTCAGAAGTGATTTTGATACGCTGCTACTCAGTGTTCAGCAGGACTGGTATGAGCTAAAGACGCTAACACCCGTCAAGCTTGGTGCCGCACCTGCCAGTCCCACTTCGCACGCCTTTCATGACAGCCAAGATAAAAAGCATTCACTGTGGATAGATAACCGTGACGGTAAAGGCGTACTGCTGGCTTATAATACCGAGACTAAAAAGGACGACATTATTGCTACCCAGTCAGGCTTAACTCTACCAAGTTATTGGCTGAATAACACGACGGTGGTATACCGTATAAACGATGGCCATGAAATAGCCGATTACGTCAAAAATATAGAAGGCGGTGACGCTAAAAAACTAAAAGACGTAACGCCGACCGATACTGCCAATTACTTCAACTAGTTTAATCAACAGATTGAAGGTGATGTAGTTAAACTATTTGTATAAGCCCAGGCATGGCAGCGTTACTTGATAGGCAATGCACAAAACGTCTTAATTATAAGCAAAAAGCACATTATTATTTTGGTGCGCATGTTTCTTTATAAAGCTTATGTTACAATTATGCTATAGACTTTAAAAAAGGCATTTTTACTTATGAACAAGATCAAATTATTACTCGGGGCAAGTATGTTTGCCAGTACATTAATAATAGCGCCAGTTATGGCTTTATCGGGCTCGGGCTCAACTCCAGCCTCAGAACCAGCAGAAACTGAACATGTTGATACACCAAAAGATTTGTCAGACCGAAAAACCCGCTTAGACGATAATAAGACGCGTCTCAAAACCAAGATCAGCGAACTAGACAAAAAGCGCATAACAGCAAAGTGTAAGCCATCACAGGCGCTAGTTGGTACTGCCGGCAAAAGTACAAGTGCAATCGCAGCTAACCGTGCCAAAGCCTTCGATAAAATATCTGCAAGAGTGCAAACATTGATCGACCGGTTTAAGGCAGACGGTAAAGACACCGCATTACTTGAAGCAGATTTAAAAGTGGCCCAGACAAAAGCATTGACACTATCAGCTGACTTTAAGCTTTTTGATCAATCCTTGATAGATCTAAGACTTATGGACTGCGTGGCAGATCCGCTAGCTTTTCAGGCGGCCTTAGATACAGCCCGGGCTCAACTTGAAACCACCAAAACTGCTGCAGCCGATCTACGCACATACATTAGTAGCACGCTAAAACCAGCAATTGAACAGTTAAAAACCGGGCTTGAGGCTAGTGAAACTACGAACGAAAAGTCAGAAGCAAAAACGACGGTGCCAGTTCCGGACGCGCCTACAGCGCCACCAACTACGACCACTACAAAAACTACAGGGGGTACTAACTAATGGAACCACAAACAATCAAACCACCAGAAGATTCTCAGGATATGACAGTGAGTAATACCGGTGTAATGGAAGAAAACGCGCAACAACCTGCACAGAACAACGTTATGTCACCTAATTCAGTCATGGACGTCAGCCCACCACCCGAAGACCCCGCCGTTGGTATACCGCCTGCGTCAGGTGCCGCCCAAACAACTGCAGAAAATGTTGTACGGCCTGCAGGCACCGATCCATTGCCGGCTCCAGTCGCCGCAAAACCTAAAAGCAGTAAACCACTAGTTGTAGCTATAGCAATTGTCTTGGCACTTATAATGGTTTCGGTTGCAGTTTTGGCTTATATGAAATCAAACACTTCAAAGACAGCAAAATCCACCGGGCAGAACACCGTAGCAAAAACAGCCGCTAAAACACCTGTAACGAAAGCCGAAGTAGCTTCGGCTAATAAAGATATCGATACCACACTCAGTTCACTCAACGACAGCAAAGATTTTAGCGCTGACACGCTCAGCGATAAGTCACTCGGCCTTCAGTAGAGTCAAACCTTAATTTGGGATACAAGCGGTACTGGTTTGGCCTGCTGTGTCTGTTACTATGTAGCCTATGCAAGAGTTAATATATTATGTCGACCAAAATGGCCGGCCAACCGGCGAAACCAGCGAGAAGTACGCTGCACATCACGCCAACACTCGGTTACACGCGGGGTTTTCATGCTATGTATTTAACGACCAGGGACAATTTTTAGTAACGCAGCGTGCCGCTGGCAAAAAAGTTTGGCCCGATGTATGGACCAATAGCTGTTGTGGGCACCCGGCACCTAGCGAACCCCACGCGGCGGCAATAGCGCGGCGGCTACAGTATGAACTTGGTATGACGGCCACTGATCTAAAGGTGGTATTGCCCAAGTATATGTATAAAACTCCCGCCTATAACAACATAATCGAACACGAATTTTGTCCAGTGTATTTTGCACGGGCAACAAGTGTGCCATTGCCAAACCCACAAGAAGTGTCAGCCTTTTATTGGATGAATTGGAATGACTTTGTGGCCGCCGCCGAAGCAGATGGCCCAAGCGATGCAGGGAAGCGTAGTTTTATGCAAAATGAGCCAGCAGGGGAGTCACGAAAACTGGGGGTGTGGAGTTGGTGGTGCAAGGATCAGCTTGCCCAGTTAAAATACTGTCCACTAATTAATAAGTACACAAAACATTAATTATTTTTTCTTTTTTGCTACAGCAAAGTTCGTCGTTCCAGGCAGTACGGCAACTTTAATTTGATGCTCATCAAAAGCTTTTTTAAGTTCTAGTAACAACGCGCTTTTAACCTCGAGCTGTTTACCACCGGCTGTTTTGCCAGTCACTTTTACAGTAATACCATTACCAGTGTATTCGCTCACGCGTGAAAAGTGCGGCGGATCAAGTATTTCATCCTTTAACGCGGTTTTGTGAACAAGCCGCTCGCCCGCATGGTTTATGACGTGTTGCAATAGTGCAATGTCGGTATCCGGGGCAACAATTATATCCAAATTAATCTGACCATATCCCATAGTTTTGTTGGTGCTGACCACAACACTGCCGTTAGGGATATGATGCACGCTACCGTTTAGGTCGCGCAGCACCGTGCTGCGCAGGCCAATCGTTTGTACGGTGCCGCTGACTCCCATAAGTTCGACAAAATCACCAATGCGGTACTGATTTTCGGATATAATAAACACTCCTGATAAAAAATCTTTAATAAGGCTTTGGGCGCCAAATGCAATGCCTGCGCCAATCAGCCCAGCACTGGCAAATATAGGCCCGGCGTTGATCCCAAGCAGGCCAATTATCACGATCATGGCAATTACCCAGACGCTAAAGTGGGTGATAGCCATCACAAGGCTGCTCAGGGTATTCAGGCGACGTTCGCGGTCAATTTTGTTAGGGTAAAGCTCTGGACGCAGGGCGTGGTTTAGGGCTCTTTTCATGAAACGGCCACTGTATTTGTTTAGCAGGGATGCAGCCATAAGTACTATACCTATACGCAGCCCAGTCGTATAATTACGGGCCAGCCATTCACGGGCATCTTGCGGCAATTTGACCCATATGTCTTGAACCGAGGCAATGAGTTTGTACATATTGTTACTAGTATATGGAGTAAAAGCATAACCGTAAACACCAGTCGAATAAAACGAACTGTTCCCCACCTTTTGAACATTAGTTAACTTGCTAAGCTATGCTCTTTTTTAACAGTTCCCTCTTAATTAACGTGTTAAGTATCAGGACCTCTGTTATGCTAATTGTATGACTTTTGATGAATACCAAAAATGCGCTATTACAACCGACGTTTCGGGCGGAATCCCCCAACCGATTACCAGCACTGCCTTTTTTAACAAACTTTTAGGGCTAGTTGGCGAAACGGGCGAGATTGCCGAAAAGTTCAAAAAGATCTATCGTGACAAAAATGGTTTATTTGATGCAAACAGCAAAGCCGACATGCAAAAAGAACTTGGCGACGTGCTGTGGTACGTAAGTGTGATTGCTACGTATCTTGATATTTCACTTTCTGACGTTGCCGATAATAATATCGCTAAATTAAAAAGTCGTAAAGAACGCGGCACATTAAAAGGTAATGGCGATAACCGGTGAAATTTGAAGAAAAATACACGTCTGCCCGCCCATATGCGGCGGCATATGTCCTGCTGCGCAAAGGTACGAAAATAGCGGCAGTTTTGCGAGAACATACGGGTTTTATGGATGGATTTTATGGATTACCGTCTGGCAAAATAGAATACGATGAGCCTTATACAGTAGGTGCTGCCCGTGAAGCAAAAGAAGAAGTGGGTGTAGATATTAACCCGAAAGATCTGAGATTTGCGCATGCTTGTCACCGTCACGCCACAAAAGACGGCATGTTCATGGATTGGGTAGATATTTATTTTGAAGCAGATGCTTGGACAGGTGAAATTACTAATGCTGAGCCTGACAAACATTCGGGCGTAGATTGGATTGAACTAAATGAATTGCCGGGAAACATTATTCCATACGTCAAATATGTATTACAGGCTATTGCCCGCGGTGAAGCATATAGTGAATTTGGTTGGGACGCTCAAGACTTATAAATATCAAAACCGAATAAACAAATAAATCGTGGTAATTATGCCGATAGTAACAACAATGCTTCGTATTGCTTTTACTGAAATTCCTTTGCTATAGCGTGACCCAAAATAACCGCCCGCCAATGCCCCAAATCCAGCCGGCACGGCAAAGCGCCATACAACAAGTGATGCATAGGTCAGTAACACCAGTGATGTGGCATTGATAATACTGGCAGTTAATAGCTTTACGGCGTTTTGCTGTTTCACATCTTGCAACTGCGACATACCAAGCGCCGCTAACATTAGCATGCCAAGCCCACCACCAAAATATCCTCCGTAAATGCCGACGAATAACAAAAATGTTGGAAAGACAAAGCCAGGAACAGC
>JAYUBM010000038.1:0-2044 GCA_043740875.1 bacterium
ACATCAAGCGATTGGTTTACGAACTGTGTGTTTTGATTTTCAACTTTTAAACCGGTGTCCTCACCCAGCAAACTTGTTTGTTCTGAAGGCATGTCGTCAAAACTGGCCAAACCAAGTTCGAGGCGGTCATCAAAGTTTAGGTAATCTGTCGCCAGGCGACGGAAAATGTAATCAACCAGCGATGAAGCGGTGCGGATATCTTTGTCGTCGGTGATACCGGCAGGGGCAAATGACATGGCCGTCATACCTTTTACGTACACCTTCAGTGGCACGCCGTACTGCAGGCCGTAGCTGATCGAACGGCCAAACGAGTCCATGAGGCCACTTAGTGTAGAACCCATCTTGGCGACGCTCACAAATAGCTCACCAAGCGTTCCATCTTCGTACTCACCCACCGTAAAGTAGCCATGGCAATCTGCCACTGTGAATGAATAGGTCTTGGCGGGGCGGACTTTTGGCAATGGACGACGAACCGCCCCTTTTACGATGATGGTATTGTTAGTTTGATCGATCGAAGACTTTACTTCGGGAATTTTGACGTCATTGCCACCCTTTTTTGCCATATTAAGCGGTTGGCCAACTTTACAGTTGTCGCGGTAAATAGCGACTGCCTTAATACCAAGCTGCCATGATTCAATGTGGATTTGTTCGATATCTTCAACCGTTGCCGATTCGGGCATGTTGACTGTTTTACTGATAGCACCCGACAAAAACGGTTGTACGGCACCCATCATCTTCACGTGGCCACGGTAGTGGATTGGGTTGTAGCCCATCGAACAGCTAAAGACGGCCAGGTGTTCGGGGCTGATGTGCGGGGCGTTTTCGATAGTCTTTTCGACGTCGATGTAATTTACGATGTCGTCAATCTGTCCTTTGGCGTAGCCAAGCATTTTTAAGGCACGCGGTACGGTTTGGTTGACGATGTTCATCGTGCCGCCACCGACCAGTTTTTTGTGTTTTACCAAACCAAGGTCCGGTTCGATACCGGTAGTATCGCAGTCCATCATAAGGCCAATGGTGCCAGTCGGGGCCAATACGGTCGCTTGTGAGTTTCGTACGCCGTATAGTTCACCCAGTTCAACTGCTTCGTCCCAGGCGGTCGCAGCGGCGCTCAAAAGCTCTTCGCTGACCAATGTGGCATCGATTTTATCGACTTCGCTGCGGTGCATGCGCAGTACATTTAGCATGTTGTCACGGTCTTTGTGGAATCCAGCAAATGGCCCA
The DNA here is from genome assembly GCA_043740875.1 of bacterium. Classification (GTDB taxonomy): domain Bacteria; phylum Patescibacteriota; class Saccharimonadia; order Saccharimonadales; family SZUA-47; genus JBBQVE01. The sequence goes on from JAYUBM010000038.1 coordinate 1,225, forward strand.
ACGCGCCTGGCAATACGGGCACTGGTAGCATAGGCGTGTCCGGTCATAAGTGCCGTAATGGCAGCAGCCAGGGCACGGCCTTCGTCGCTGTCATATGGCAAGCCCAGTGCCATCAGCAGTGCACCCAAGTTGGCGTAGCCTAGACCAAGTTCGCGGTAAGCCCGGGCGTTCTTGGTAATACCTTCGGTAGGATATTCGCTGTAGCCGACAAAGATTTCTTGGGCGGTAAACATAATTTCGGCAGTATGGCGGAAGGCGGCAACATCAAAGCTACCGTCGTCACGCAAATATTTTAGCAGGTTAATACTGGCCAGGTTACAAGCCGAGTTGTCGAGGTGCATATATTCGCTGCAGGGATTGCTGGCATTTATCCGGCCGGCATTTGGCGTGGTGTGCCACTTATTAATGGTCGTATCAAATTGCAGGCCCGGGTCGGCACATTCCCACGCAGCTTCGGCAATCTGGCGCCATAAATCACGCGCTTTGGTTGTACGGACTGTTTTGCCGTCTTTGACTGCCTTAAAATCCCAGGTTTTGTCATCTAATACAGCTTGCATAAAGTCATCGGTCACCCGTACCGAGTTGTTGGCGTTTTGGTATTGCACGCTAAAGCTGTCTATACCATCCATGCTCATATCAAAGCCGGCTTCTTGCAAAGCACGGGCTTTGCGCTCTTCGATAGCCTTACACCAGATAAACGTTTCGACGTCTGGGTGATCGATGTTCAAAATAACCATTTTGGCGGCGCGGCGGGTTTTGCCACCACTTTTTATAGCACCGGCGCTACTGTCGGCACCGCGCATAAAGCTAAGCGGGCCGC
>JAYUBM010000039.1:0-2036 GCA_043740875.1 bacterium
ATCGAATCCGTGGTCCATACTCCATAATGCTTATATTATAGCACAATACTGCTTATGATGCAAGTATAGCTGCAACTATGTCCAACACTTCGTCTTCGGATGCCGTGCAAAACAGCATACTGGCACTTACGGCTACCGATTTTGAGTAAAAGTTCTATGGATAAAATTAAGTTTACTTTAATGGTAAAATATTACATATGAACAAGCTCACTGTCGAGGAAATTAAGACTATAGAGGCGTACGACAGAAACGCAGCCGGCTGGGTAAGTTCACACGACACTGATAATTTTTATGATGAAGAGTACAAAATTTTTAATAAATTTTTGCCTAACGGTAAAATATTAGAAATTGGTAGCGGATCTGGACGGGACGCAACCCGTCTTCTTGCTTTAGGCTATTCATATGTAGGAATAGATCCAGCAAAAAAATTATTGCAGATAGCTCGCAAGCGAGAGCCAAATGCAGAATTTTTGATTAATGACATCTACTCAATGAAATTTAAGCATAAATTTGATGGTTTCTGGTGTACGGCTGTGGTTCTACATATTCCGCGGATCCGAATTGTTGAAGCGCTTTCATTAATAGCTGCACAAATTAAAACTAATGGCATCGGTTTCATTACTACAAAGCAAGGAACTTCAGATATGCTAGCACCTTATTCGGAAGGCTCTAAAAGCCAGCGTCTACAGGTACATTATACAAAAGAAGAATTCGATGAAGCTTTGAATAAAGCTGGTTTTAAGATCATTAAGTACGTTTTTCGTCCGCTATCTGAACGTTCAAGATGGATGTGCTATTTCGTAAGGAAAATTTGATTTAAGGGGTGAGCGTTGGGTCCCAACAAGTGCGCATGTTGCGGTCGAGAGTTTTAATCTGTTTCATATCTGGGGCGTCTAGCTTAAAATCGAGCACATCAATATTCTGTTTTATACGCTCTGGGGTGGTAGATTTTGGCAGCGGTACAGTACCCACTTCTAGGCACCACCGGATCATAATTTGTGCAGGAGTTTTACCGTGCTTTTTTGCAATCGCCATTAATACCGGATCATCCATTCTTCGCCCATGGGCTAATGGCGAATAGGCCTCGACAACAATACCGTTTTCATGACAGTAAGCCAACAGTTCGGGTTGTTGCAAAAAAACATGCAGTTCTACCTGGTTCACGGCCGGTACAATATTACATTTTTTGAGTAGCTGTTTTAGGTGGCGAACCGTGTAGTTGCTGACGCCAATAGACTTGGCATAACCTGACTTATGTAAATCCTCTAGGTCTTTCCAGGCCCGGTGGCGAAGCCGTGTGACTGGAAAGTGTAGTAGTAACAGATCGACATAGTCGGTATTTAGTTTTTTTAACGATCCTTCAAAACTCTTTTTAAGCCGAAAAAAAGGAAAATTAGCTACCCATATTTTGGTAGTGATAAAGACATCTTTCCGCTGACACCCGTACTTGGTAAGCGCTTCAGCCAGCATCGCTTCGTTTCCATAGATTTGGGCGGTATCAAAATGCGTATAACCAGCTTCGAGTGCGACACCGACTGATTGTGAAAGCAGGGCAGCATTTTTAACTTGCCACAAACCATAGCCTACCTCTGGTATTGAAGTGCCATTGTTCAGATGTATGTGCTTCATAAATTGCTCCTTATCGTTAACTATACCCTGCCTAATATGTGAAAACATATTAAACAATTACAAAAGTAAGAATTTTCACTCTTATTTACAAACTATAGCATTTATACTGTTCTCAGATTAATTAAAGAAAAGGGTGTATATCATGGAAGACCAACGACCAATGAACGGCGCGGCAAGAGATAATAATAAAGGCATGGGACGAATTTTTATCCCTGTTATTGTGGCCCTTCTTATAGGTGGCCTCATTGGCTATGCAATGAAAAACAGTAAAGCTGATACAAGTAATAGTTCATCAACTTCACAAAAATCAGCCCCCGCCACCGACACCAAGTCGGCTGACCTGCGCGTACTACTAAATGGCCTAGAGCAAGAACACGTGGCTTTAGCATCAGACGCTACCCGGGCTG
>JAYUBM010000040.1:0-6833 GCA_043740875.1 bacterium
GCCGTCTTTTTGACAACACCCTTTGTGGTACACATAAACAAGAAACCTTCACGGTCTTTGGCCTGCATGGCAATAATCGAGGTCACCGTTTCTTCGGGTTGCAGTTGCAATAAGTTTACAACAGCTAGGCCTTTAGCCGTTAGGCTGCTAGCAGGAATTTCATAAGCCTTGAGCCTAAATACACGGCCCTTGTCAGTAAAGAACAATATATAGTCGTGCGTGCTGGCCATAACAAGATGTTCGATAACGTCTTCATCACGCGTTGTCATACCACGGCGGCCTTTGCCACCCCTACCTTGTTTTTTATACTCGCTAGTAAGGCTGCGTTTAATATAATTTGCTGACGTCATCGTAACAACAATTTGTTCCTCTGGTATCAGTTCTTCTTCACTAAATTTACCTAATTCGTTAGGAACAACACGCGTGCGGCGTTCGTCGGCATATTTTTCTTTTAGTTCAAGCATCTCGTCTTTCACGATAGCCAAAATTCTCTTTTCGTCGGCCAAAATGGCCTCGAGTTCGGTGATAAGTTTTACGAGTTCGGCAAGTTCGTCTTCGATTTTTTTACGTTCTAGGCCAGCCAATGTGCGCAGCTGCATTGCCAATATGGCTTTGGCTTGTAGCTCAGAAAGCTTGAAGCTTTTCATCAGGTTGGCTTGGGCATCGTCGGTAGTGTTACTGGCACGGATAATTCGAATCACTTCGTCGATGTTATCTAGGGCGATTTTTAGACCATCCAAAATATGTGCCCGGTCTTTTGCTTTGCGCAGTTCGTATTCGGTACGGCGACGCACCACAATTTGCCGGTGCTTGATGTGTTCTTGCAAAATATCCTGCAAACCAAGGACACGCGGCTGAATACCATCGATAAGTGCCAGCATATTGTAATGGAATGACTGCTGCAGCGGCGTTAACTTATACAGCTGATTCAAAAGCTTTTTTGGGTAGGCATCTTTTTTAAGATCAATAACAATGCGCACTTTACCACGGGCACTTTCATCGCGGATTTCAGATAATCCGGCAATTTTCTTTTCTTTATAAAGGTCAGCAATTTTTTCGATCAGGCTGGCTTTGTTGAGGCCATAAGGAATTTCGGTGATTATTATGCGCTGACGGCCACTTTTGTCGCCTTCAACAATCTCGGCAATACCACGGGTTACAACGCCGCCGCGCCCCGTTGCATAGGCATTCCGAAGTGAATCTTTGCCGTAGACGATACCACCGGTTGGGAAATCTGGACCCTTAACATGCTCGAGTAAATCATCGAGTGTCGCGTCTGGGTTATCGATAAGCGTAACCGTAGCGTCGACGAGTTCCCCTAAGTTATGCGGTGGAATATTAGTTGCCATGCCGACAGCAATTCCCAACTGGCCGTTTAACAAAAGGTTAGGCAATTTTGCCGGCAAAACAGATGGTTCCATCAAACGACCGTCGTAGTTTTCGCGGAAATCAACGGTTTCTTTGTCGATATCCAACAGTAATTCATCGGCAATACGAGCCATCTTGGCTTCGGTATAACGCATCGCAGCTGGTGGATCGCCGTCCATCGAACCAAAGTTACCTTGGCCGTTGACCAGCATATAGCGGGTCGACCATGGCTGCGCCATGCGAACCATAGCGTCATATATACTGGCGTCACCGTGCGGATGATAATCGCCCATCACTGCACCAATAACATTGGCACTTTTACGGTGTTTGCCACTACTACGCAGGCCATCGCGGTTCATGGCGTATAAAATACGACGGTGTACTGGTTTTAGTCCATCGCGGACATCAGGCAGCGCGCGTGAAACAATAACACTCATCGAATAACGAAGATAGCTGTATTCCATAACGTCTTCGACAGTACGGGCTTCGATGCTGCGGGAGTGGGTTTGGTTGGCAGTAGCTTCGGCTGAGCGGGCTAACTGTAAGGCTTTCTTAGCTTCGTCTTGATTGTCCATAATTATTTAATCCTCATTTGTAAGTCGGTTACAGGCTTTAGTGCAATTTGGGATGAAAACGAGAACCGTAGCGCAGGCGTGCTAAAAGCACGCCGAGCAACGGATCGACACGAGCCTTCCCAAAAAGCCAAATCAAGTTTGGCTTGTTTGAAAACTCGCGAATTAAAGTTTTCGCCCAAAGTGTGCAAAGCATGTAAGCGGCTCATACGTCTAGGTCTTTCACAAACTTCGCATGCGTCTGAATAAAGTTCTTGCGCAGCTCTACTTCTGTGCCCATTAATTTGTTAAAAATTGCGTCGGCTTTTTCACTATCTTCAATGTTTACCTTAATAAGCACTCGCTTAAGCGGGTTCATGGTTGTCTCGAACAACTGCTCGGCATCCATTTCACCGAGTCCCTTATAACGCTTCTGTTCAACAAAACCCGCTTGTTTGTATTGTTCATCTTTTACTTCAATACTACTGCCGGCGGCACGGCGATCGGCAATATTTTTATCAAGGATTTCAGTGAGTTCTTCGTCGCTATAGGCATAGACACTGGTTTTTCGGCCTGGCTTTATGAGCTCATACAGTGGCGGCTTTGCCAGATATAAATGGCCGCCTTCGACGACGGGGCGCATAAATCTAAAGAAGAATGTGAGCAGCAGCGTAGAAATATGGCTGCCGTCAACATCGGCATCGGTCATGATAATGATGCGGTGATAACGCAAGCCAGCTAGGTCAAATTGTTCGTCTATACCCACGCCCATGGCTTTAATAAGGTTCACAATTTCGTTGTTGGCAAGCATCTTATCTAAGCGAGCACGTTCGACGTTTAATACCTTGCCGCGCAGTGGCAAAATAGCCTGCGTTTTACTGTCGCGTCCACCTTTTGCGGATCCGCCAGCCGAGTCACCCTCGACAAGGTACAGTTCGGACTCAGCCGGATTTTTGCTGCTGCAATCGGCCAGCTTACCTGGCATACCTGCCCCTTCAAGCACGCCTTTTCGGATGATATTATCACGGGCGGCACGGGCGGCCTTACGGGCACGGGCGGCCAAAAGTGACTTGCCTATAATTTTACGGGCAGTGGCCGGATGTTCTTCGAGGTAGTAGCCAAACCATTCGGTCATTACCGTCTCGACGTAGCCGCGCACTTCGGGGTTACCGAGCTTGTTTTTGGTTTGGCCTTCAAACTGTGGATCGGGCAATTTTACTAAAATAACGGCCGTTAAGCCCTCGCGGGTATCTTCACCGGAAAGGTTTTCTTCTTTTTCTTTTAGTAGGCCACTTTTACGGGCGTACTCATTAATAACACGGGTGAGAGCCGAACGAAAACCAGTTAGGTGTGTGCCACCGTCGGGCGTCAGTACGTTGTTAGCAAATGGTTTGACCATTTCATTAAAAGCTTCGGTATATTGCATGGCAATTTCGACTTGGCTGTCTGTTACCATTTTATCGACATAAAAGACTTCGTCATCAACAACTTCTTTGCCAAAATTTAAATGCTTAACGTAACTTTGTATACCACCTTCAAAATAAAAACCATATCTTTCACCGGTTCTTTCGTCATGAACAAATGTTTTGATACCTTTTGTGAGATAAGCTTGGTGACGTAAATAATCTACTACCCACTGGTATTCAAGTTCGATAGTTTCTTTGAAAATTGTTGGATCTGGGTAAAAAGTGATGGTTGTTCCGGTCTTACTGGATGGTCCTATTTTTTTGATTGGCGTCAGTGGCTTGCCCTGGGCGTATTCCTGGAAGTATTTGCCGCCGTCACGTTCAACTTCGGCGATAAGGCGACTAGATAGGGCGTTAACGACGCTGCTGCCGACCCCGTGAAGACCACTCGAAACTTTGTAGCCGCCACCGCCAAACTTTCCACCGGCGTGTAGCACCGTGAGCACGGTTTCGAGCGCACTAATACCGGTTTTTGCCATTTTATCGACAGGGATACCACGGCCGTCGTCACTTACCCGAACGCCACCATCGGCCAGCATAGTTACACTTACAGTGGTAGCAAACCCGGCTATAGCCTCATCGATAGAGTTATCGGCAATTTCTTTAATGAGGTGGTGTAAACCGTCGCGGCCCGTACCACCAATATACATACCTGGACGTTTTCGGACTGGATCCAATCCCTCTAATACCTGAATAGATTCAGAACCATACTCTGACTTGTTAACTTTAGCCACGCAAATTACCCCTCTTTACTACAGATTCAATTCTTGAACATAGTATAACCCAAAATGACGAAGCCAGCAACGATAGACTGCTTTAGTTTTGTACCTGATATAACAGGGGCGGTTTTGCAGAGAACACAAAACTAAAGTTTTAAGCTGTTAATCCCCTTTTAGTTTAATGGTGTGGCAGTAGGCGGGGCAGCCCCAGGTTTTATTATTTGGTAATCCGAGAATAACAACTAGGGGCAGGCCCGGCTAGACAGGACCCCGGCTTTTTAAGGGGATGCAGGATAATTGGCACCATTTAGTTGCGTGAACACATACATTGGTGGTTAAATAAGCACGACCTTTATAAAAACTAAATAATATACAAAAAATATGTTCAAAAAACTCATCACAAATCTACCGTTTAATCCTAGTTTGGTAGGCCAAGTTGCCTTTTATGCCAAGCGTGTACACCAAGAAGCTACTATAAGACGGATGGGGTTTGGGCTTGTCGCACTTGCTATGTTTATTCAAATGTTCGCCGTCATTGCCCCACCCCAACCGTCGCTTGCCAGTTCTGATAGCAGTATTATCAAAGGTGCTATTGTGCAGACAAAAGAAGGCATATTGGCTAAATATGATGCCAGTCCCTTTGTGCAGGCGGTCTACGCCAGCATGGGCATTAGCCGTGACGATATCAACAAAATGGTTATTACTAATATAGATAAGAGGCAGGACATCATAAATGGTACACGGAATCTTATTACCGCTGGCCGCGCGCCGCACACAGACCACGACAATGTTATAAATGTAACCAGTAGCGAATACAATGCGCCAATTTACCAGCACTCTATAAATGTAACCTTCCCTAACGATAATCTTATTCCAGTATTATTTTGCCCGCGTGAAACTTGTGGTGCTATCAAAATGATTATTTTGGCGTGTGGTAATCCTGTCATTGACTTAAACGAACCGGCTCCAGAACCAATTCCTGTTGGTCATGTCGACAGCAGCAATTGCAGCCTTATTTGGGGCTGGGCCTGGAACGGCAACCACGACCGCTTTGTACACTTTTACGTCGACAAACCGGCTTTTTTTGGTGCTATAAAAGACAAAGATTACTTTGAAGTATATGCCAACCAGCCTCGGCCCGATGTGCGCGCTGTCCGTAATGAAATACCGGCAGAAGTCGGCTATTCATGGGACGGTACGCCGAGCCTTAAAAACGATGGCCGCTCGCATCAATTATGGGTATACGTAACCGACCGCGGCAGTCATTACGCGCCGCTTATAGGTGGCGAAGGTGTAACAGTTAACTTCAACTGCCCCGTTCCGCCGCCTGCCGTACCTACGCCTATACCGGTAACCCCTACGCCTATTCCTATGTGCACTGTCGCTGGCAAAACCAGCCTGCTTGCTGACGACGCAAATTGCCGCGAACCAGTTGCCAGCTGTGACTTACTTGGCAGCACAAACGATCAATACCAAGTGAAAACAGCCGTCAGTTTTTATGGCCGGGCAACCGCAAATTTTGGTGCTACTATAGCCAGCTATGACGTCGACTTTGGCGACAGCAATGGTCGCTTGCAATCCTTTACTAACCGCGACGCGCTTACGCACACCTATCAAACTGTTGGTACTTATAAGGTTAAGTTATACGTGCAGACTTCACTGGGCCAAAAAACTGCTGCAACCTGCAACAAGACGGTTACAATTACACCCGTGCCCGTTAAATGCCCATCTAAACTTGATATTTTGCAAACCGATGCAAGGTGTAAGCCCTGTGTCGAACATCCTGAAGTTCAAGAAGATCACGCCTCTTGTATACCAACAATTGTGAAGCAAAAAAAGGTCAGTAATACGACTCAAAAAATAGCTGATTTCAACAACAAAACAGCCAAGCAAAGTGATGTACTCGAATACACATTAATCACCACAAACGTTTCAAATAAAATCGCTGCCAAAGACATTGTTGTCCAAGAAGCCGTTACCGACTTACTCAATTATGCAGATATTACTGATTTGCACGGTGGAACTCTAAACCCAGACAGTAAAGTAATCAGCTGGGACAAAGAGACAATTTTGGCTGGTAAAACCTCTACCCATGTACTTGGTGTAAAAATAAAAGCAGTGATTCCGGCAACGCCAGTATCTTCGGCTGATTCAAGTTCGTTCGACCTTAAAATGGTAAACGTATACGGTGACAGTATTACGGTTAACCTGCCCTGTGCCGGCGCCAAGTGCATCGAAACACTCACCACAGCTCTTCCAGACACTGGACCAGGCACAAGCCTCATTGTGGGCTTCATGGTCACCATGGTGGTGGGTTACTTCCTAGCCCGCAGCCGTTTACTTGCCAAAGAACTAGATTTAATACGTGCTGATTATGCACCAACAGGAGGCTTCTAGTTATGAGTTATGTACGTGGCACATTTTGCGCGAATAACTGCGACTCCGATACTCGCTGTAATGTATTACAGCTCCGTTTCGGTGCTCGTTCTTCATCGCAAACTGCACACACATACAAAACTCAACATAATAAGGAACTTTCATTATGAGCGAACATTTATCAGCACCCAAACACGAAAGCCTGCAAAACAAAGGGCATGAAGTTGAAAACAAGCACCTAGAGGCTCTGCGTGAAAAGGCCGAAGCCGACCATGCCGAACATACTGAAAGCGGTAAGCTCGAAGCTATCCAAAAGAGTGTCGAACAAGTAGCAATAAGTGGTAAAGAAATGG
>JAYUBM010000041.1:0-2026 GCA_043740875.1 bacterium
TGCCTATCCCCTATCATGCCCTACGAATCTATAAGGCATACCCCCCCCTATGGGCCGATGCTACTCCACTACTATCATATATGCGGCGAGTATGCTATACATTCCATAGCGCAGGCAGGAAAGCTATGCTACAAAAACTATAGCAACCCATGCTATCTTATCTATAGCAACCCATGCTATCTTATCTATAGCAAACAATATCCAACCCTTATCCCCCTCAACTACTATCACGGCCAACCACAGCCATGTTACAGACTATTACAAAGTAGTTAGTCCCATGGGATTAATCACCACACAATATATTGATGTGATGCCCATAAACCACTATAATTAATACATAGAACGAAAACACGTTCTTGCTGCCAGTGGCTTCGCTGGTTACTTACTTACTAGGAACTTTCATCATGGCTAAAACCATTTCCACCAAAAACGCAACCTTCACACCTGAAGGCACTGACGCGCCAGTCATCAAAGCAAAGAACAATGCTGTTGACGTTCTCATACTCGCTGCGGGCAAAGCTGCCGGGACAATGTACTCAAAAGCTAAGGAAGCCGCTAAGGAAGCCGCTAAGGAACTCGATGCAGCCTTACCCCTTGGTGAACGCTTAGCCATCGTTATGACTGCCCACGCTGACGCGTTTAAAACTGCTGGCCACAATGTCAAAGCTATCTTCAGTGACGCGCTAACGCTGTACGCTTGCCCAGACGATGATGTCACCGTCCCGGCGCTGGACAAGAAATCAAGCGCTATCGCTACCGCTTCGCACGCTGTTGAGCTTTCAAAGCATGTCATGCGTGCCGCCGCCAAAGAGGTACGCGACACTCACGGCCTCGGACGTAAAACGGCACCGAAAAGCGAAGTACTCGCCAAGCCAAGCGCCGCGAACGTCGAAGCTGATTTTGCTGGCTTGCTGCTGAGTATCGGCGATGTCCTGAAAAACCCGGAACTAACGGCGAAGTTGATAGCGTTTTTAGGGGTTGCGGGCTATATCGTTGCACCGAAGGTAAAGACCAAAGCCTACACCACGACGGCAGACACGCCCGTCAAGGCACCGAAAGCCAAAACGATGTCCGACATAGCTTCGGTGTACGTTCGGGGCGCTGCCGCCCATTAACCACGGCCTAGGCCTATTCCCGCACAGCCCGGCTATATGCCGGGCTTTTTTACGTCCAAAATTTCCACATAAATACTTAACTACCGTCATGAATGCTAGGTGGCCACCTCAACTACTATCATGAAGCGGTGGCGTGCGTGTGGATGTTAATCCCGTGGGATTAGTATGTACTACGCAACATATTTGTATGGGTGTATGGAACAGGCAAAATGGACTGTTTTGTACAAAATAAGGCGAAATTGTACAATTACGTATGGTCTGTGGAGATTACGAAAATAACGCATAGATTAGTTATTCTTAAAAAAAGATGGCCCGACGCAAACAGGCGATTGTTTGCTATATTAGTTATAGCAAGTGACGAAAAAGTCGATTAGCAGGCATAATCGTAAATTGGTTTGGCACCCCTGCACAGAAGAGAAAACAAAAAAGGGGTCTTATTATATTTATGATTAGTCAATTAATTAGTTAGTTGAGCTGGGGATAACAGAACCTTTCAAAATCGACTTTTTTTGGCCCAAATGGATTTCGGCTTCCCCCTCCCTACTTCTACCCATTCCTAGGATTCTCTTATAATTTCCAACTAATGCATTAGTTTATCTAATCGTAATCTTAATCCTTTGCAACCCCTTGATTCATATAGCTTTTCTCTCTAAAAAAATTAGTTTTTTGACAAAATTAGTCTATCTAATCGTAATAATTCCAACTAATTTCCCATGAAAACAACACAACACTGTTTAAGAATAACTAATCTAATTAAGAATATGGGCCTAAACGCGAATCCTTGCTTTTGCAGGGCTTACGATTCCATTGTCTATTCTTAATTAGCCTGTAAAGTCTTAACTTATTGAAAAGCAAATATTCCCGATGTACAATATAGTTTCTTTATTCTTAAATATTACGAAAGCAAATAT
>JAYUBM010000042.1:0-6826 GCA_043740875.1 bacterium
TTCACGCACGGGCTACACATCTTGGAAGCTGCCCTTGAAGTTGTAGCCGATAGTAATAATCAACTGTAACTTTGCGTTAGTAGCACAAAAACAGCTATACTGTAAGTTAAACGATGGACAATTTTATAAAGCCAAAACGAATAATTAAAAGATCTAACAGCGTTGATGGCATGATCCCTCGTAGGAGTGCCACCCCTAATGTTCGCCAGCAGTTTGGCTCTACCTATCAGCCGCCACCACGCCAGAACATCGCTGTAGATAATTTCAAGCGGCAAGGCGGCTATAACTCTTCTACTGCACAGTCCGCTAGCACCGCGATTGATACAAAAGCCCCTTTATATGACAGTGGCTTCGATCAAAAGAGCAGGCACAAGCACAAAATACGGGGCGCCAAGCGCTCTCCTTTTAAGCGTGTTTTACGAACAGTCGTGGTTTTAATTATTATATCTGCTATTGGTGTAGGCGGAGTCGCTGGCTACGGCTACGTGAAGGCTTTGCAAGTATTTCAGGGTGGTGGAAGTTCGGCCGCACTCGAAAAAAATGTCGACCCAACAAAGTTGAAGGGTGAAGGGGATGGCCGTATAAATATTGTTATGCTAGGTATTGGCGGTGAAGGGCATGAAGGCGCCTACTTAACAGATACGATTCTTATTGCGAGTGTCGATCCAGTCCAAAACGAAACGGCTTTACTGAGCGTACCCCGAGATCTTTGGGTCAAGCAAGAAAATGGCTCGGCCACCAAAATAAACGCCGTTTATGCCTTAACCCGTGACAGTATCTATGCTAAAACCAAGGATAAAACTGCCGCTACCCAGGCCGCAGCTACAATCACCGAAAAAACTCTTTCAACGGTACTCGGTATCCCGATTAATTATTATATGGTTGTTGATTTTAATGGTTTCCAGAAGGCTGTGGATACTGTTGGGGGACTTGATCTTAAAGTGACCGCCGATACGGCCGTTACCGATTACATGTACAACGAAACTACCCAGCGGCCTTATGTTCTTGACGTTAAGGCCGGCCAGCAGCATTTTGATGGCCTGCGTGCTTTATTTTATTCCCGTTCAAGGCATACAAGCCCACGGGGTGATTTTGACCGTGCGGCCCGCCAAAGATTACTGCTAGAAGCATTCAAAGAAAAAGTACAATCGGCTGGCACCTATGCCAATCCGGTGAAGGTGACACAGCTACTCAGCAGCTTTGGTGATCATGTCCGTACCGACCTTACAATCAATGAAATGATGCGTTTATATGACATATCAAAAGCGATTACCCCCGACAAAATAGCCTCTATGAGTTTAGTAGATCCACCGAATGTACTACTCAAAACGGCAACTATCGATACTTCTGGCGGCGCATTATCTATTGTGCAACCCATTGCCGGCTTGTTTGAGTATGCCGATATTCAAAATTTTGTACGTAATAATGTCAAAGATGCTTTTCTCAAAAACGAAAACGCCTCGATTATTATCTTGAACGGCACTAGTACAGGCGGGCTGGCGAGCAAAAAATCTGCCGAACTCAAATCTTATGGTTATAACGTCACTAGTGTAGCCGATGCGCCTACTAAAACGTACACCAAAACAGTCTTGATAGATTTGCGAAACGGCACCAAAAAGTATACTAAAAACTATCTACAGAAGCGTTTAGGCCTAACGGCGCTTACGGCCTTACCTGATACGACAATACAACCAGGTGCTGCTGACTTTGTTATAATATTAGGTACAGACACTCATTAAATCAGCAGTAAGGATGTATGAAGTTTCATGAAGATACCCAATCTTCCAAATTTACCTAATTTACCAAGCCATTTACATCATAATAAGACGGTTAAACCTGTTTCGGCTTCAGAGATTTTTGGTGAACTTCGACCGGCAAAAAGATTACCGCGTACTTCAAAGATTATCTCTAGGCTTAAACCAAAAAGTGGTTTTTCACATATCTTACACGTCATTCTTACGTTGTTATTGCCCTTTATTATTTATGTATTAGTCCGGATAGATTTTAGCCAGCTAGCCATAGCACTGGTTCTGCTCAGTAAGTGGCGAATGTTTTCAGTAAAAGCAAGGCACTGGCCAGCTAATATCAGGGCCAATTCAGTCGACATTATAGTGGGTATATCGGTGGTATTGTTTATGTCAAAGGCGCACAGTCTCGGTGTGCAATTTTCGTGGACGATATTGTACGCACTTTGGCTCATATACATAAAGCCAAAGTCGGCACCACTTTGGGTTGGTGCGCAGGCTATGATTGGCCAAGCTGCAGGACTCATGGCCTTGTATACCGTTTTTGGCGAAGCAAATACGGCTCTTTTAGTGGCCGCTTCGGGTGCCATTTGCTATGTATCGGCCCGACATTTTTTCTCGGCATTCGACGAAACTTTTGGCCGGACAACAGCGTATGTGTGGGGCTATTTTGCCGCCAGTGCAACATGGCTTTTGTCCCACTGGCTCATATTTTACGGTGTGGTTGCCCAGCCCGCCTTAATTATCAGTGTGATTGGATATACATTGGCCGCTTTGTATTATTTACGTCACACCGACCGGCTGAGTGCTAACGTGCAGCGCCAATTTGTGGCTGTGTTATCAGCAATTTTGGTATTTCTCATTGTGTTCTCAGACTGGGGTGATAAAACTATATAAGCCATGTACAACTTAAAATTGCTATAATAGACTAAAACGAGGGAATTCATGCTAGAGCAAAAAAAGACCGATGCTATCACAACCGAAATAACGGCTGCACCAGTTGCACAAAGTTCAATAACCACCTTAAAACGCCCAGTTTTAAATCAGAACAACCCCCTCACCAGAAGTGCTTTTTTTCTGCTTGTAGCTGTAGCAGCTGGTTTTGCCGGAGGTTACTATTCGCCAGGTAAAAATGACACAGTAGCCAACAGTACAACGGTGCAAAAACAAGTTATAAGCAGCGAAAGTGATTTGGTGCGTGATATTGCCAAAAATGTTGGTGCAGCAGTGGTGTCCGTGAATGTAAGCAGTCAGGTTACCGCGCAAGATGTCTTCGGTAACGCTGCACCCGTGCAGCAAGAGGGTGCTGGTACGGGCGTGATTATTAACACCGACGGTACTGTAATTACCAACCGTCACGTGGTGCCAGCTGGTACTACCAAAGTGAGCGTGACGTTATCTGATGGCACCGAACTCACCGATGTCGACGTGTTGGGTCGTACTAATGACAGCGATCCACTCGATGTAGCTTTTTTGAAAATCAAAGACACAAAAGGCAAAACATTAATTGCTGCCAAAATTGGCGATTCTAGCCGTGTGCAGGTGGGTGACAGGGTTATTGCGATAGGCAATGCGCTTGGACAGTTCCAGAACACCGTAACAAGTGGGATTATTTCAGGTTTTGGCCGCAGTATTCAAGCCGGGGATCAATCGCGCGGTTCGGTAGAAACTTTGCAGAACCTATTTCAGACCGATGCAGCCATAAACGAAGGTAACTCGGGTGGGCCGCTAGTAAACACATCGGGTGAAGTAATCGGCATAAATACAGCGATTGCCGGAAATGCCCAAAGTGTCGGTTTTGCAATTCCTGCCAATGACCTGAAGGGGCTTATTGCCAGCGTGCTGAAAAAAGGCAAACTAGAACGGCCATACTTGGGTGTAAGGTACGTAGCTATAACCGACAGCATCGCCTACGAGTATAATTTGCCCGTCAAACGTGGCGCATACGTTGCCGCCGCTAACCGGCGTGAAACATCAGTTGTTGCCGGAAGCCCAGCAGAAAAAGCCGGCCTCAAAGAAAAAGACATTATTACGCAAATCGATGATACAAAGTTGGATGAAAAAAATAGCCTCATATCTGTGTTAGGGCAAAAAAACGTCGGCGACAGTGTGAAGTTACACATTTTACGTGATGGCCATGAACAAACCCTGACTGCTAATCTCGATGCAGCCCCAAAGTCCTAGAAACACCGGCGTTAGTTTATAAGCGTGCTACAATAGCGTCATACATAACCTTGTTAAAAGCTCTTTGCGTTAAATTATAAATACATGAAAAATTTCAAAGAAGTTACGCATAGTCTTGAGGCCCATGGCCAAAAATTACAGCTCATTCTATTCCTAATTGCTTTAGTATAATCGGCGGTTTAATTGTAATATCGTCGCATGCCGCAACCAGTAGTAATTTGATATAACCCGAAAGTGGCACACTGAGCGGCAATGTATCAAATGAGGCCGATAGTAGTGCTTCTGGTGGGTTATATGATAAATTCCAGGCCTGTTTAGCAGGCCAAACCGGCACGCCTCCCAATTGTGTAGCTTCAGGCTCGGTACTAACGGTGAACGCCGGTACCGTCATTAATAACTTTGATACAAAAATGAAGGGAATTGGACTCGCCAATTGGATATTCACCAAAACTGGCTGGGGAAAGCCATATGTTGGCCAAGTCCAGGGCCTACCACAGGCCATTAACGCTATTGATCCTGGGCTGATCCGTTATGCGGGAAAAAAAGGCTTTACGAGCTTTAAGTACTACGAACTTTCTAACGAGATGGACCTCGAGACATTTACCAGCAGTGCCGATGCGCTCACCCCAGCCGTTTACGCTAGCCGTTTAGCCGCCTATCAAGGTGCAATGTTGGCTGGACAAACAACAAAACACCAGCCGGTGGTGATTGGTGGCAAGAATCGTATAGTCGGAATTGGGGAACGGGTGTCGGAAATTGGATAAAAAACAGTGCACTTGGCAGCTACCCAAATACGCCGCTCGGGATTAGTGAACTTGGCGTAAATTCTGGTGATAATAAGCCAACAAATGGCAACCATGCAGGTGCTTTATGGTTTTCGGACGAGCTGGGCCGCCTGGCATATAATGGTATCAATTGGGTGACCGAGTGGGACAGTTATGCCTCGGCGGGCGAATATTTTTCGCTATTGTATCCCGACAATGACAGTTCGACCACTCCTGTTATTAATGCCCGGCCAACCTATGCTGCGTATCTAATGTACAATAAATATTTTGGTGACCAAATGGTTCAGTCGGCAAGTTTTGACAATACTAAAATTACCGTGTGGGCCTCAAAAGATACCAGTGACCCCGGCAAGCTCAAACTGCGCATCACTAACTTTACGGCTGCCTCCATTACTGCACCTATTGTACTGAATGGCTTTACCAGCACCAGTGGCCAAGCCTATACGCTTTCCAGTACTAATCCACTCGATATATCTGCGGTGAGCGCCACCAGTTCGGCCCCGACCACCATTAATGGGGTTAAGATAAATGGTGCGAACGTGGCTTCCAGCTTGGCTAGTATCCAGCCAACTGCCGTAGTGGCCAATGGTACATCGTTTAACTACAGTGTACCCGCATATTCATCGGTCGCTATCATTCTCAGCGGCACATTCCAATAAAACAAGACGAACCTACTTTTACTCTGTATTTTTTTGGTATAACTGCACCAAGCCACTGGTTTTTACCAAGCCATAACCAGCCATAACCGCTAAGTCACTAACAGCTTGATGTTGTACCAACAAAGATTCGGTCATAACAAACCGAATGTGTTTTGGCTCTAGCTGCCAGAATAATTTACGATAGTGTTCCAAGCCATCGGTCCCACTAAATAGTGCTATTTCTGGTTCGTGCAAGATACTTTTATTCTGCATTTTATCCGGTACATATGGCAAGTTGGCCAAAATAACATCGTATCCATCTTTATCTCCATCAAGCAGGCTTTGTTTTTTAAAGACTATTGGCACTTCATACTTTTGAGCATTCATAATTGTGACTCGCAGCGCAGCAGTGCTGGTGTCGGTGGCAGTAATGTATAAATCCGGAAATTCCAATTTTGCTGTTATTGCCAAACAACCAGATCCCGTGCCCATATCCAAAATACTATGTAAAAACCCGTTTACTTTTTTAGCATCTAAAACTTGCCCACTAGGACCGCGGTTTTGCTTACGCGCTACCGTACTTTTGTTCGTATATATAAGTTCTTTCAAAAGTTCAATAAAAGATTCCGATTCGGGGCGGGGCACCAATACGCCTGGGTTCACCGCAAATTCACGACCATAAAATTCTTTTTTGCCGGTAATATAGGCTACTGGCTCGCCGGCTGCCCGTCTAGCGATAAAATCATTAAAATTTCGTAAGGTGGAATCTTTTAAAACAAATTCGGGATGCGCTAACACCCACGAACGCTCTTTTTGCAGCACAAAACCCAGCAGCACCTCTGCGTCAAGCCGAGCTGTTTGCATATCCGCCTCACTCAGCAGGCGAGTGGCACTTTTCAAAATTTCGTCACTCCGCATATCTTCTGCTAGTATACCAGCCGGCGATGTTTATGAGCTTAATCATTACTTGGCGTTAGTTACTTAGTTGTAGAAGGCAAGGTGATACCAGCTTCGGCTGCAATTTCGGTTAAATAACTGAAGGTACGCAAAACTTTTTCTTCTAGGGTTTTCCCGCCAGGTTTTGGTTTCTTGCTGTCCGCCATAAGTAAATACAGTTCCCTTACGTCGGCTTCAAGTGCCAAAACCCGTCCATTCAGTTCATCTAGCTTATGGTTAGTCTGGTCGAGTGAAGTTTGTAGCATGCCAAGGCTACGGCCGTGGTTCGCTTGAACTGCTGACATTTTGTCCAAACGGCTATCAATCCCATCAAACCTCTTATCCATTTTGTCGAGACGGCTATCAATTCCGTCAAAACGCTGATCAATCCCGTCAAAACGCTGATCAATCACGTCAAAACGAAGTCCGACACCTTCAAACATGGGTGTTATCGTATCGGCTATAGCATTTTGCATAAGAGTTATGTCGCTAGGTGTGAGGCTCATACTGTAATAATACGCTGATTATAAGGGCACGT
>JAYUBM010000043.1:0-2023 GCA_043740875.1 bacterium
AGCGGCTTAAATAATATGAACGAATCAAAAAAGATCATCCAAAATGTCTAGAGTTGGCATATATAGTGGCACATTCGATCCAGTACATACTGGGCATGTGGCTTTTGCCCTTGAAGCCGTGCGGCGCGCAAACCTCGATAAAGTAGTATTTTTACCCGAAGAAACACCGCGTGAAAAAACGCCCACTTCGTTTCAGGATAGGCTAAATATGCTACGTTTAGTTGTAACGCCGCATGACAATCTTTATGTAGATGTACTAAAAACAACCCAGTTTAATATTGCCAATACACTGCCAGAAATTAAGGAAAAACACTCAGGCCAACTTGTGATGTTGCTTGGGTCGGATGTTATAAAAACCTTCACTTACCGCTGGCCAGGTTTGCAACAGTTGCTGCAATCGGTAGAGCTTGTAATTGGCCTCAGGGGTAGTGACACGGACACGGAAGTGGAAGCAATGCTAGAGCATTGCGAGACTAATTACAAATTAAAAATTGCCTACAAACTAATACCAAGCCCCCGCTCGTTCCTTGCTTCTACGCATATTAGGCAAGGTCGGCATTATATAGATGATATTGACCCAAAAATTGCACAGTATATAAAAGCTAATAATCTTTACAAAGATTCTTCAGATTTAAAAGCATAATGTGACTGCAAGTAAGCCATGTGCTTCTCGCGGAACTTGCGGAATTCGGACTTTTTTAAGCCATTTTTGTGTATAAATGCACCAATCTTTTCACTGCCAATATAGTGTGGCATCATCACATAACTAGCGCCCAGCTCGTATAACTCGGCAGCTTGTTCTACCGTATCGGCATGCGTAATGACAACCGCATACGGGTTTATTTTTTCGATAAAACTTACCAAAAATTGGTTTGTAGAATGATCGGTTATGGTACTGACAATCATTTTGGCGTGCTCTAAGCCAACTTCACCAAGCAGTTCAAGATCCGTCGCATCGCCATACAAAAAATCAATTTCGGCGTGCTCTAGGCTATCGATTACATCGGGGTCGTAATCTATGACAACAAAACGTTTTTTGAGTGACCTAAATACTTTTACAAATTCGTGGCCGCCGCGCTGGTAACCAAATAGCACTAATTCGTAATGACGTCTTGATTCGGTTTGTTCGTACTGGGTTTTGGCACGCTCGAACATATTAAGATGCCTCTCGATTGCTGTATAGATTTGGTCTGAAAACATAATAAGATAAGTAGAAATAGCGATGGTAATCATTGCGACAAGGGTAAGTATTGACACGAAATCTTCAGATACGCGGCCCTTGCTGAGTGCGAGTGCGCCAAGTACAAGTGAAAATTCACTTATTTGTGACATTGTTAGTGCTGTTTTAAAGCTTGTCCGCTTGGTGTAGCCAAGCGTACCCATGGCTGCCAAAACAACCAGTGGTTTTAGTAAAATAACAATGACAACACTGACTATAATAACTGGTAGAATTGCCCAGAAATGGCTAAAACTTAGTTGGGCGCCGAGGTTAATAAAGAAAACAACAACAAAAAAATCACGCAGCGGACGTAACCGCGCACTAATTTCTTGGGTGTATGGCAAATTAGCAAGGCTAATGCCTGCTAGTAAGGCACCGATTTCTAGGCTGAAGCCCGAAAACTCAAACAATGCCGCACTGCCAAAACCCCAGCCTATAGCAAATAAAAATAAGAACTCCTGGCTGCCGGCGATAAGCGTGCGTAGTTTTGGCAAAATCACATTACCAATAAATAACAGCGGCGCAGCAATTAAAATTCCCTTGCCAAGCAGGGCTAATAGTGTGATGGGCGAAAAGCCATGTTCACCGGTTTGTGCAGTAAGTACCAGTAGTGCAAAAGTAGCCATGATGTCCTGGAGCAATAAAATACCAATTGTAATTTTGCCATAAAGCCTGGTTTGTTCTTTTTTGTCACTTAGTAGTTTTAAAATAATAATTGTACTGCTAAAACTCAGAGCAACAGCTAGCACGACTGATTCGGTACGGCTTAAGCCCAAAATTGTACCAGCCGCCCAGGCAAAAATA
>JAYUBM010000044.1:0-2003 GCA_043740875.1 bacterium
CAACTAGGACCACAACTGGGCGTTATGGCTGTGTGGTTAATCGTCGTTTACTACATTGCTTTCCGTGTATTTCGGTGGGAATAAATATTGTAAAATAAGTATAACTGTGGTATAATAATCGCATGACAGACGTCCCATCTAACTTTCCAACAGGCGACATCGCTAACCAGGCGGCGAGTTATGATATTAGCATCGAACAAGAGCGCCAAATGTACGTCCCCCAGAACGCTGCCAGTGACTACGGCTCAAGGCCTGCAGTCGGTGATTCTAAAACAGTCTTTACACAGCCTGACGAACAGCTAGAAGATGCCCCAGCCAACGAGCAACTAGACCTGTTTACAGCGCCAACCCAAACCGGACTCGAGGCAGCACAAGCAGCCACCGAGCAAATGCGCCTGAATGCCAATGCAGAGCGGATTGCCCGCGGTTTGCCACCTCTCACACAGCAAGCTCTAGATAAAAGTGGCCAAACAGCCGCCGGCTTGTTTTTAATTCATAAATTCGGTAAATAGGCACGTTCATGCCACCACAACAGCATCCTAACCAGGAACCTCTTTTTCTTGTTGCTGATCGCACAAGTCAAATGGCCATGCCAGACTTTACGGTGGATGTGCCCGAGCACGTGCTTGGAGATATTGCCACAAGCATCCACTACATAAATGCACTGAACGGTATAAGCGAGATAAATTCAAGGCTCGGCTTTGTTGCGGCCGCACACACCCGCACCCACCGCCCGCGTCTGGAAGATGAATACGGCAGAGCGCTTGAAGGCATGACCGAAGGTGCCCGCAAAAACGTACGCAATCTGGGCAACGCCGTAAAGTGGGCGTTTGCCCGGGCGACAAATATGTTTGACCAAGCCGACCAAGATGCCGCAAAACAACAAGCCCGTGAAGAATTTAGTGAGTTCCGCGAACAATACGATGGTACCGGCAAGGCCGTAGAGCGTACTAAGCGCATTAACTTCTTGCGCAAGAATATAGATGTGCTGCTTGACCGCTATACCGAAGAACGCCGTGAAAAGCTCGTGGCAGAAAAATCCTCCGTAAAGGAACTGCTAATTGTTACCGACGTCGAGGCAGACGATGATATGCAGCTGGATACCCCCGAGCGTATGCGCGTGATTGCCCAAGACCCACGTACCGGCTTTTTGCCCACCAACAATACTGAAAAAAATGTCGTTCTGGCATTTTTGGACTATATAGATAATCCCGCATACCAAGTTGGTATCAACAACCAGTTTCACGAAATATTTAATCACCAAGAACGGGTTTTCAAAAACAAGGATGATGGTGGTGTTCGGGGCAGTGAAGGAAATAAGGCGGTAGTCAGTATTACGCACATGCTTTCGGATTTTTATGTTAATTCTCAGGCGCAACTACAAAACTTACAAGAACTGCAGATAGCATTAGCTGAACCCTTTAGTCCACATGCTACCGTGTTGGATCTTATAAATAATGGACAAATAAGTATGTCGCTACCAGGTTACACACCACTGGCACGCTTTATGGACATGAAAGAAGTAATGAAAAGTACCAACGCCCGCGCCGGGAAGTTCAAATATAGTCCGCTTGCCGCCGTGCGCAACGAACAGCTTAAAATGGCACCCGGAAAAAACAAAGTTGTTGAAGACCGCTATACAGGCGTAAGGGGAGTGATTAAAAAGAACGAAAAGGCAGAACAAGCTTTCGACAAACGTATTCGCTACGAGACCTTTAATTTAAGTGTTAAAGATGCCCGCAAAATGATTAATGAAGCGGTTGCCAATGAAGAAAAGCGTTATGACTTTATGTGGCGCCAAATGAACGAACTTAGCCATTCTGGAAACACAAAGGTAAGACACCTAGCGCAGACTATTTTGGCGCCAACGGCAAAGGCAGCGTAATATAAGGTCTTATGCCGCTTAAAAAACCATTTTTTATCTTGGCTCCTATGGATGACGTCACCGATGTTGTGTTTCGGCAGATTGTGCAGTCCTGCGCCCCCGCCGACCTGTATATGAC
>JAYUBM010000045.1:0-6745 GCA_043740875.1 bacterium
TAGCGCAAAAAGGCGAGAAAAACTTGGTGCTGATTGCTGATGATGTCGAAGGCGAAGCGCTCGGCGCACTTATTTTGAACAAATTAAAGGGTGTGTTTAACGCCGTGGCTGTGAAGGCTCCCGAATTTGGTGACCGACGCAAAGACGTATTAAATGACATAGCCGTATTAACCGGTGCAACAGTGGTGACCGACGACCAAGATATGACCTTTGAAAATGTTGGCCTTGAAATTGTGGGCCGTGCCCGTAAAGTTATTGTTACAAAAGATGAAACAACAATTATTGAAGGTTCTGGCTCGGCTAGTGACGTTAAGGCTCGAATAGCCCAAATTATGGCTCAGGCAAAAGCTTCAAAAAGTGAATATGACCGTGAATCACTCGATAAACGCCGGGCAGCACTCGGTGGCAAAGTGGCAGTGATTAAAGTTGGCGGTGCCACCGAAACTGAAATCGAAGAAAAGAAATTCCGGGTTGATGATGCTGTACACGCCGTTAAGGCGGCGCTAGACGAAGGTGTTGTAGCCGGTGGTGGCGTGACATTAGTTAATCTCGCCTCTGGCCTGACTACAGCGGCTAAAACGGGGCTTGGGGAAGATGTTTTATCTATAAATGCCGGCAAAGGTATCTTGAAAACCGCCCTTGTGCAGCCGTTTCGTATCTTGATGGACAATGCCGACATCAATGCCGACGAGTGGTTGCCACAGGTAAAAAACGGTAAGCCGGGTATGGGCGTTAACGTAAATGCTCCAACTGTACTGGTTGACCTTAAAAAAGAGGGAATTATCGACCCCAAGCGAGTCACGCGTGAAGCGATTCAGAATGCGGTAAGTATTGCTGGAACCGGCATGACGATGGGTGCTTTGGTAGTAGACGTTCCAGAAGCAAAATCTGCAGCAGCACCAGATATGGGCGGCATGGGGTACTAAGTAAGCTAAATAATAGTTTTTTTGGCAATAACCATAAAAATAGCCTGCCGTATAGAACGCAACGCGGTATTTAGCTTCGCATCGGCTAATTTAGCTCTGTTATTTTTGTATTCTGATGCGGTTTGGTTATGGTAAAGGCTGACGATAGTCGGAGAAATTATGAAGTCCGAATCGCTAACTTTTTGAAACTGTCAGTGTAGCACCTGCTAAGCGTGCGCGCTTGACGCTGTTTAAGCGAAAAGTTAGGCTGTGACACAGGTATGGGCGCTCAAGGACTGTTTGGTCAGCTAATCAAAATTACTTCCGAGATCTGTAAACATCGTATCGGGATTAAATCTTTCTTTAACACTACTTAACTCTCGTTCGTAATCCTCTAAGGTAACTCTATACTTATTCATCTCGTTAATATTACTAAAATGATCTTCAGGAAATTTTGCATGATGATCAATAAGTGCCAGCATACCCATAGAATTATCTATTAACTGTTCAATTGCCTGTATGCATACGGTGCCAAATCCAGAAAGTACTTCATAATCAGCCTTCACAACAGTTGAATTGATATGATCTTCTAATTTGCTAATAGTTGACATACCAAGCATTAGTATATGAACTGATTCTGTAGATCTAATATAAAAAATCCTAAAATCGTCAATTAGATTGTTAACTTGTTTCGTTAGCATACTTAATTTTAGCCATTTATTTAACAGTTCCTGGTTTCGAAAGTCGAACATAATTTTTTCATCAAAATCTATTGAACGAGGTAGATTCGCCATAATGCCATGGGTTTGAATATGCTTAACGCACCCCTGTAAATTTCTAATATTAGTAAAAGCACTAACTATATAGTCTTGCAGATTCACTTCAGCGCGTAATGAAGCACGATGATATTTATTTAGTTTCTCTTGATCTTTGTCGGCTAACTCTTTATCTTTAATATCCTGAATCTTCTTGTTATTTTGCTCCGCAGTCTTTTTCGTTGCATACCATGCAGCTGAAAATGCAGCTAAAATTCCTATTACTCCCCCTAAAGTTGCACCGATAATACCACCCCAAAAATCTAACTGGTCACGAGAAATGTAAAACCATAAAAAATTCATTTAGTCTCCTTTTCAGCATTCTACACTTTCTCAGAGATTAAGCGAGTTAGGTTATTAAAAAAATTAAATCTTTGTAAATTTATTATATAATAAGGTATATAATTAGAATTATGATTAAGCTTTATGCATGTTATTTAAATGGTTGTAATTATCATCCTGAAATACCACATTTGCACGTAATAACGAAAACGAGTATTAGAGACTGTTATTGAAAGCAGAATTTTTTGTTCTGCTATGATATAAAGATGCTAAGACCCGTCGCAAAAGTAGTTGCCCAACGAATGGCGAAGCGTGAGACAATAACGCAAAATCGGTTTGGTGTAACTCTCAAGCTATCTAATCAGCCTAAAGGACTGATTAACGGGCTTATGGTTTGCGACATGACAAAAACATGGAACAAGCATGGGATTCACTGCAGTGGTCTAAATTTCTTTACACTAGGCGATATTGAAAACGGATTATCAACTCGCTATAAAAAAAATTCACCGATGTATCAAATGTGGCTAGGTGCTTATCTCGTAGAACATAAGAAGCAAGAATGGACTCCAGACGATTATCTCGAACTTGCTGTTGCCGATCAGCAAAAATGGCTCTCATATTATCGCTATATAAACCCCAAGATGGTCTTTGAAGCGTACGAAGATAACGGTCAGATAAAGAGTGGGTCACATAATGGGAGACTCTATTATTGGCATGGTAATACTTTTTCAGATGTAGGTAAACATTCGAACAGCCTATACTCAAAAGCAATAATGGAAGGTATGGCGGCACTTATGAACAAACAAAACCCCAACCTTCAACTGGTAGGTAATAATTTTGTACCTGGAAATAATCAAATACCAACTTCATATGAATCCATACTGCTTGAGGGTTACTGTGGACTTTTTAAAATTAAACCCGGCCTTACAGTATTTATGTATGTGGCCGCCGTAACCAATAATTTAAAAAAGAGTACTCTAGCTAACTATTTAAAAACGTTGCAGATCATAGATTTATGATAGTCCTACAACACAATAAAAGTTCGAAGAGCGTCCACTAGGGGCTCCGCTCGGGGGCTATTTTTATAGCGTGTCTGCCTGCCGCCGGCTACCCTACCAGACTGTTTAATTGCAAAATGTATAACTATGTAGTATTATATGCTAAAGGTGAGCAATTAACTGAGTGAGAGAACACAATTATGGCATTTTTTCGAAAAAAGAAGACCACCACAAATATTCCAGAACTGCAAGAATACTACGCCAGTCAGAAGCGTGAAAGCACGGGCCTAGCTTGGCTTTTAGCCCTGGGAAGTCTCATAGTAACGGCACTTATTATTATTGCGCTATTTTTGGGTGGCAGATGGACCTACCGGAAGATCGCCAACCGTCATAAATCAACTGTTGCCGTCACGGGTGTTGTTAGTAATGACTCAAAAACTGAGTCAACAACCAAAAATAAGCCTACACCTACTCCTTCAACTGCTGCAGAACCGACACCCTCTCCTAGTACACCTGCGCCTACAGCGGCTCCACAGGGTGTGGCCACAACTCAAACACCGGCTCAAAACAGCGCCGCAACTTCTGCAAGTACCGTTAACGCTTCGGCCGTCCCAAATACTGGCCCTGGCGATACTGTCGCACTATTTACGGTGGTACTGGTACTCGCCTATCTAGCCCACCGATCGTATCTTTTACGCAAAAATTAAAATACGATCAGAATTTTCACACGATAGGGTAGCTTGGGATGGAAAGCGAGCAACGTAAACGAGGCGTGCTAAAAGCACGAATAGTGCGTACCGGAGCTTTAGGCCCAAGATACGCCCTGGGTAAAATTTTATTCTTGGGCTGTTTGGGTAAAGTAATTTATCTCGTTAATGACATCTAACATAGCCTGAGCGCGCAGTTTGTCATCGCCGATTCTTTTGGCGGCTTCGAGCGCTTTTTGCAACATTGACCTGTCATCGGTAGCCTGAATCATCATCATAAGGGTACGGAATTCTTCTTCGGGGGATTGCTGTAAATTACTGACAAGCGGTTGCAAATGCTGCAAGGCCTCTTGCTTCATCCGGACAAGATCATCGGTGGTACCGGTTGGCGCTGCCGGGGCATTAAAACTTTGCACTGGGGTAAAAGGTGCAGCTAGGGGTTCTGTGGTGTTCATGCTTGCGCCACTAAAGGCAGTTGCACCAGGTGACGGCATAAAACTGTTAGATAATCCGGCACTTGAATCACCAAATTGTGAAACTGCCGCAGTATTAAGATCTGCCGTGTTATTAACGGCGGAGCTTGTTGCATCAGGCGGCAAGGCCGGTGCCCCGTTTACCGATGTATCGTCATGACTTATATTATGTTGCCCAAACATATTCCCACCCCTTATGTTTCGTATAGATTTAACTAGTAGTTTATAGTAAGAGTATACAGTAAAAAACCATAAGGGGAAATGCATGCAACTGGATGATTTAAAGTATATTCATGACAAAGATGGGCATGATGCTTTAGGGGTAACTGAAAAGCAATCTGTTCAGCTCGAACACAATTTTGAGTTTAATACTGATTCTTTGGGGCCAGACATTTTAAATATCGTTCATTCGGGCATGGGAGGCTCGGCCTTATGGGCGTTACTCAGCATGAGCTGGCCTGGTTATACCGTACCCTTTGAGGTAGTCCGTAATTACGATATACCAGCATATGTAAATTCAAAAACGTTATTTATAGCATCTAGTTATTCGGGTAACACCGAAGAAACACTGGCAACTTTGGCAGCAGCAGAAGACAGCGGTGCGCAAATAGCTGTGATCACTTCTGGCGGGAAGCTTTTGGATATTGCAAAAACCAAGGGCTACACACTTGTTGAATTACCTAAAATTGATAAACCGCGGTACGGAGCGCTTTATGGACTAAAAGGGCTTGTCATGCTAACCGAAAAACTGGGACTTCTGGCTGTGCCAGGCGCTTCGGCAGAACTGTCGGCCGTGGCACCGTTCTTGAAAGCGAGTATAGTTGCTTGGTTGCCAACCGTGCCCATGGCTACCAATGCCGCCAAGCGACTTGCTCTTGATATCGTAGGAAATTCTCCGGTTATTTATGCCGGTCCCTTGTTGGCACCTGCAGCACATAAATGGAAGATAAGTTTTAACGAAAATTCAAAAAACGTGGCCTGGGAATATACTTTTCCAGAATTTAACCATAACGAGTTTACCGGGTGGACTTCTCACCCGGTTGAAAAACCATATGCTGTAGTGTACCTGCTGTCATCATTTGATAACGACCGCATAAAAAAACGATTCGATTTAAGTGATAAATTACTGAGTGGCAAGTGGCCTTCACCGCATCAGATAAATGCTGTGGGTACAACAAAACTGCAACAATTATTATGGACAGTCATATTTGGCGAATTTGTTAGTTTGTATGTCGCTTTTTTGAACGGAACAAGCCCTATTGAAACGGGTGAAAAAGATATTATCGAAAAGTTTAAAAAGGAATTAGGCTGACATGGCAGCACCAAAGTTCGATCCAGCTGATTTTACCAATGATGCTTATGTAAAACGAGTCGAAAAACCGTGGGGCTATGAACTTCATTGGGTGCGCGCGGACGCTCTTTATATTGGTAAAGTACTTCATATAAACGCCGGTGCCAAGCTAAGCTTGCAGGTGCACGACGAAAAGCAGGAAAGTTGGTTGTTGGTTTCTGGTAAAGCCGCAGTTATTTGGGAAAATAATAAAGCTGAGCTTATCCAGACAGAACTGGTTCCAGGGCAGGGTTACAGCACTAAAGTAGGACAAAAACACCGGCTTGTGGGGCTGACAGACTGCGATATCATTGAAGCCTCTACACCCGAAAAAGGTACTACCTGGCGTCTAGAAGATGATTACGCCCGGCCAGACGAGACGCCCGAACAGCGTCGAAAAGAACGTGGCGAAGAATAAAGGCTAAAATCCGCGAAGAGATTCGATAGGGTCTTTTCGGGCAGCTTTTATTGCTGGTAAAATACCAGATATAATACCGGTCGCTATGGATACTAGCGTTGCAATAATAATTGTAGGTACCGAAATCGCTGGCTCTAAACTGGTTGTTGCACGCAAACCACTAATTATTAACAGCGATACTATGACGCCAATAATCCCACCGCTTACAGATATGACAATGGCTTCGGCGAGAAACTGTCCAACAATTTGCCGGTTAGTGGCGCCAATGGCTTTACGAATGCCGATTTCGCGGGTGCGCTCGGATACATTGGCAAACATTATATTCATAATGCCTATGCCGGCTACCAGTAATGAAATAATAGCCGCGCCGGTTACAAATAAGGTGAGCTGTGAAAATACACCATCGGTAATCGCCGTTGTTTCTTCTTGCCGAAGCACGCTAAAATCTTGTTGTCCGCCGTGGTTTGCCAACAGCAGGGTTGTTAAGCTTTTGGCTGTTTCGACTGATGATTCTGCTTTTTCACTGGTAACAAAAATCTGGTTAATCTGTAAACTTCCCGCACTGATTTCTTTGGCTTTTGCAAACGGAATAACAACGGCGTTATTAAAATTTACCGAGGGTGACAGTGCCGTAAGGGGGGTCTGAGCAAATACACCCTGCACAATAAACTCTGTTTCTTTGATTTTGAATGACTTGCCAATTGGTACGTTTTCACCAAATAATTTTTCAGCCACGCCATGGCCAATAACGGCATAAGGTTTCGATTGGTCGCCTTCCGCAAAGAAACTGCCATATTCGATTTTTTTATTAAGCAGT
>JAYUBM010000046.1:0-6732 GCA_043740875.1 bacterium
GCTATCGAAAAGGCTGCCGTTAAGCTTAAAAGCGAAGATCCTCTTGAAGTTTTC
The DNA here is from genome assembly GCA_043740875.1 of bacterium. Classification (GTDB taxonomy): domain Bacteria; phylum Patescibacteriota; class Saccharimonadia; order Saccharimonadales; family SZUA-47; genus JBBQVE01. The sequence goes on from JAYUBM010000046.1 coordinate 55, forward strand.
GAAAAAGCTATCAAAAATGCGACGCCTTTTATGGAAACCCGCTCACGCCGAGTAGGTGGAGCTAACTACCAGATACCATTTGAAGTTAAAGGCCAGCGCCAAAAGCACCTAACCATTATGTGGTTTGTTGCAGCTGCCCGCAGCAAAAAAGGTATGGGTATGAGTGACCGTATAGCCAACGAACTTGTTGATGCATACAACCAAACCGGTACCGCCTTCAAAAAGAAGGAAGACGTGCACAAAATGGCCGAATCTAACCGAGCATTTGCTCACTTCGCACGTTGATAATGAATAGCGCAGAAGCTTATTTAGCAGCTGTGTCAAAAGGTTTACCCCCGAGATGCGTTGAATGCCATTCAATGTCTGGTCACAGGCTTGAACTAGCCTCAAAAGCAATAAATAAGCTTGTAAGTGCTGAAACGATTACTGCACTAAACCTTCACATACGTGATCTTGGAACCAGGTGCGTAGATGACGAACCCTTTGATGCGGTCGCACAAGAACGCTGCCCAGGTCTAATTGGAGACGACATGTTTGGTCTTATGATTGAGTGTGAAGTACAAGAAATTTTCGATACAACTTTAACTAAGTAATTAGAGGAATAAAATGGCAGCAGGCAAGAAAGTAACACTTGATCACGTCCGTAACATCGGTATCATTGCGCATATCGATGCCGGCAAGACAACCACGACCGAGCGCATTCTGTATTACACCGGTAAAACACACAAAATCGGTGAAGTGCACGACGGCGAAGCAACAATGGACTGGATGGAACAAGAACAAGAACGTGGTATTACCATCACCAGCGCTGCCACTACCGCGATTTGGCCATTTAACGGCGAAGATTACCGTTTTAACATTATCGACACCCCAGGACACGTAGACTTTACTGTTGAAGTAGAACGCAGTCTGCGCGTGCTTGATGGTGGAGTCACCGTCTTTGACGGTGTCGCTGGAGTAGAGGCTCAGACTGAAACTGTTTGGCGCCAAGCTGATAAATATCGTGTTCCGCGTATTTGTTTTATTAACAAACTCGACCGTACAGGTGCCGATTTTTATATCGACCTTGACCGCATCGAACAACGCCTAACCAAAAATGGTATAGCTATTCAGTTGCCAATTGGTACCGAAGGTGACTTCAAGGGTATTATCGACCTTGTTAAAATGGTGGCTTATATCTATAAGACCGACGACGGTACAGAATTTGACACTGTCGAAATTCCTGCCGAATATGCCGATAAGGCCCAAGAATATCGTGCCAAAATGATCGACAAGATCGTTGAAGCCGATGATGACGCTATGATGAAGCATCTTGAGGGAGAAGAGCTAACAGAAGCAGAAATTATTAATTGTATTCGCAAGGGCGTGATAGCCGTCCAGCTGCACCCAATTTTGTGTGGTTCTGCTCTGAAAAACAAGGGTGTACAGATGCTACTCGACGCCGTTGCTCAGTACTTGCCGAGTCCTAAGGATATTCCTGCCCAAAAGGGCAAAAACCCAAAAACAGGCGAAGAAATTGCCCGGCCAGCTGACGAAAACGAGCCATTTAGTGGCTTAGCCTTCAAGATTGCAACCGACCCATTTGTGGGCAAACTTTGTTTTTTCCGTGTGTATTCCGGAACCTTGCAAGCTGGATCGTATGTCTATAACAGCAGCAAAGGCGAAAAAGAACGAGTCGGCCGTATCGTGCGTATGCACGCCAACAGCCGTGAAGATGTAGAATCGGTAGGTGCCGGAGATATTGCAGCAATTGTTGGGCTGAAGGGCACTACAACAGGTAATACGCTGTGTGACCAGGCTAATCCTGTTCTGCTCGAAAGTATTACTTTTCCCGAGCCACCAGTGAGTATCGCGATCGAACCAAAAACCAAGGCTGACCAAGAAAAGATGGGTGTCGCTTTGCAGCGACTCGCCGAAGAAGACCCAACTTTTCGTATCCGTGTCGACCACGACACGGGCCAAACCATTATCAGTGGTATGGGTGAACTTCACCTCGAAATTTTAGTTGACCGTATGAAGCGCGAATTTAGCGTCGAGGCAAACGTGGGAGCACCGCAAGTTGCTTACCGTGAAACTATCCGTAAAGACGGCGTTGAAGTTCAGGGTAAGTTTATTCGTCAGTCTGGTGGACGTGGACAGTATGGTGACGTCTGGATTAGGTTGTCACGTACCGAACCCGGCGTTGGCTACGAATTCGTAAACGGCATCAAGGGCGGCGTTATTCCTAGCGAATATATCAAGCCTGTCAGTGAAGGTATCAAAGAAGCAATGGCCAACGGTGTCTTGGCTGGGTACCCAGTTGTAGATATTAAGGCAGAGCTGTACTTTGGTAGCTATCATGATGTCGACAGTAACGAAATGGCTTTCAAAATTGCTGGATCAATGGCTTTGCAAGAAGGTGTAAAACGGGCAAACCCCGTTTTACTCGAGCCCGTTATGAAAGTTGAAGTGACAACCCCTGAAGATTATATGGGCGACATCATCGGTGACCTCAACAGCCGCCGCGGCCGAGTAGAGAGCATGGACGACCGCTTTGGCGTTAAAGTAGTCACTGCATTTGTTCCACTGTCTGAGATGTTTGGCTATACAACTGATATTCGTAGCATGACCCAGGGTCGCGCGAGTTCTACTATGGAACTACACGCCTATGAAGACGTGCCAAATCACGTTGCCGAAGCCGTTATTGCCAAAAACGCAAAATAATTTGCGACTAAGCAGTAACTAGTCAAGCGGTACAAAAGACCCCTAGCAAGTTTACACAAATATCATGTAAGCTAAATGAAGTATGAAACAGCGGATTTATCTACCTACTATATATGAATTTATATACCTATTTACGGTCAGCCTAGCGCTGCTTACCATTTCGTTACTTGTGCCTATTTTTAAGAGACTCGATACGGAAAACTACAGCTTTGTAGGAGATACGACCAAAAATTTTGTAAGTAACTACCTTGCAAAGCTTGATAACCCGCACCTAGTAAAACCGCTTACTGTGCTTTTTTGGATGATAATTGGTGCAATCGTCTATGTCGTTTTTTGGATTATTGGAGCTACCTTTAAGACTTACGAGGATGATATTTCACCCCTACACGGCTTATTAGCCCCTAAAGATTACAAAAAAGGGTCGGAATTACCCAGAAGCATAACACGCGTACTTATACGAACTTTGGCGGTTCTTACGACTGTTGCATGGCTAGTAATCTTCTTGGGCAGCACGCTTCCTTATAGTAATGCAAAATTTCTAGAGGCCCTAAATAACATAGACCTACTAAGTATTCTAAGGGCACTCTATGCGACATTGCAAATTGTAGTCAGTCTGTTTGTGTTCATTGTACTTTTACGACTTATTTTACTACGCAAACGAATCTTCTCATAACCCCCCAGTTTACTTTACAAACAGCGTAAAATTCGGTAATCTATGTTAGTAACTCGCGTGAGGGCTATTACAGGTGTACCCCGTAATTATGGACCGCGAAACAATCATAAATTCATTAAACCCTTATAAGGAGTCATTTTAAATGGCAGATTTCAAACGCGACAAACCACATGTTAACGTAGGAACCATGGGTCACGTCGACCACGGCAAAACTACTCTTACTGCTGCTATTACAACAGTACTAGCTAAAAAACTGCCAAGCGACATTAACAAGGCTGTTAATTATGCACAAATCGACAATGCCCCAGAAGAAAAAGCCCGTGGTATTACCATTGCTACTTCTCACCAAGAATATGAATCAGAAAAGCGGCACTACGCACACGTTGACATGCCAGGACACGCCGATTATGTGAAAAACATGATCACCGGTGCTGCCCAGATCGATGGTGCTGTATTGGTTGTGTCTGCCGCTGACGGCCCTATGCCTCAAACGCGTGAACACGTTCTTTTGGCCCGCCAAGTGGGCGTTCCGAGCATCCTTGTTTTCCTGAACAAGATGGATATGGCCGACGAAGAACTTGTTGAACTAGTAGAAATGGACATTCGTGAACTACTTGCTAAAAACGGTTACGATGAAAATGCGCCAATCATCAAGGGTTCTGCACTTAAGGCACTGGAAGGTGACGCTAAATACGAAGATTCCATCATGGAGCTCGTTGCAGCTATGGACAGCTTTATTCCAGAGCCAAAGCGCGAACTAGACAAGCCTTTCCTTATGCCTATCGAAGATGTGTTTTCTATTAAAGGTCGTGGCACCGTCGCGACTGGCCGTATCGAACAAGGTATAGTCAAGGTTGGTGAAGAAGTCGAAATCATCGGCATCCGAGATACCCGTAAAGTTGTTGTAACTGGTGTTGAAATGTTCAAGAAAAATCTTGACCAAGGTCAGGCCGGCGATAACGTTGGTATTTTGCTGCGTGGTATCGAGCGTGATGATATCGAGCGCGGCCAAGTTTTGGCTAAGCCAGGCACCGTTACACCTCATACCGAATTTGATGCTGAAGTTTATATTCTTAGCAAAGAAGAAGGTGGCCGCCACACGCCATTCTTCAAGGGTTACAAGCCACAGTTTTACTTCCGTACTACGGATGTAACTGGCGAAGTAGAACTTCCTGCCGACAAAGAAATGGTTATGCCAGGTGACACAATTACCTTCAAGGTAAAACTGCTAGCCCCAATTGCCATGGACCAAGGTTTACGTTTCGCTATCCGCGAAGGTGGCCGTACGGTTGGTGCTGGAGTTGTTACTAAAGTTACTAAGTAATTTTAGAACTACACTTCAAAAATACCCCTGAGAAATCGGGGGTATTTTTTATGCATAAGAATTATATGGTATCGTGTATTTAATGGAAACTATACAATCCTGGAATTATGACGATCCTGAAGATTCAAATACAATTGCTCCAGCCAAGTCATCTGTTGCTAATAACCCGTTAAACACTGACTATGACGCCGTGGCCCTTACGCTGGCCAAATCCGTTACTTCTGATGCTAATTACAGAGAGGCCTCCAGCCAGCTAGCAAGTGATGCAGCTAATTTAGCAGGTATGCAAAGTATTTTCGGAAATGATGCAGCCTCGATTGACACCGGTTTTTTATTTACAATTTTGTTTTTCTTTATAAAAGTTCTTAAAATGATATTTTTTCCTTTTGCTGGTAGGGTTCAGTCCTCTGGTCAAAAAGGTCTTTATATACTTATTTCAGTGGTTATATTCATTGTAAATGCCGGACTAATAAGCTATGCAATAATCGCGATATTACACGCAACCTCTTTTTGAAGTTACTTACTTCCTATTTTTAACATTATATGGCACAATAAGGTTATAAATTAATCGTTGCTGACTAAAAGTCGTTTTTCAGGCCTTATGCCCTTAAGATCGATGTTACAGCATAAAGGAGTCATTATGGCAGAAGCCAAAAAGGTTGCCGCACCAGCTGCAGTACCTGCCCAAAAGTCACGGATTCGTATTCGCCTTAAGGCTTACGACCACAAAGTGATCGACCAATCTGCTAAACAGATTGTAGAAACAGCTTTGCGTACCGGTGCAACTATTGCCGGACCAATCCCTCTGCCAACACGCCGCAGCACATTTACGGTTGTGAAAAGCCCACACGTGTTCAAAAAAGGCCGTGAACAGTTCGAAATGCGCGTACACAAACGACTTATCGACGTTTTCGAACCAACGCCAAAAACTATCGATAGCCTGATGAACTTGAGCCTGCCAGCTGGCTGCGACGCCGAAATCAAGATGTAACAATATATAATATAGTTAAAAAACGGGTGGAAGTGTGGCCACCCGTTTATAATTAAGGAGTAAAATGCCAAAAGTATACCGTAAGCGACCTAAGAAACAATTCGAGCGAAAATATTGGGATGGACCGAACTCGACGATTGAAGAAAGGAAAAAAGTCGCTTGGAGCGATTTATCGCGTAGCGAAACAACTAAAGCAATTGCAAAACGACTTACAGCCCTCACTTTAGCATCTGGTTTGGTAGTGGCTGTATTGCCTAATGGACCTGTAGATTTATTAGGTGACGGGCCAAGTGCTGCAAAAAGAAGCGATCAAGTTAGGGCGGTTAACCGAGAAGCCGACAGCTTATTTAGTGGACTAACGATTAATCAAAAGTACGCCCTTACTTACCTAACACCTGCAGAATTAAGTGAGTCTGGTAATTCTGGCGGCAATGGCCTACTCGGAGTGTTCCTAGATTCAGGTGGACATGATTTGAAGGTAAACGTCGGCCAAAATTGCCTGAAATCAACGGCGTTTGACACAGGTGCCTCATATGTAGATGGCCGATTTGTCTACGGTACACTCAGTGCTGTCGCCTCATTGTCAGTTAACGGTTCTGAAGTGCAGGTCCATCCAGCTGGCAGCAATGCACCCCCACTTAACTTTGGTATAGATGCGGCCGGATTACTTCAGGCAGATGCCCCAACCACACAAACCTTGAATGCCTATGGCTGTGAAGCCGGTTTACAACTCTACGAAAAGAAGGGCTGGGCTTACGAGAAGCTGTCAACAGATAACCGCTAGATACACATTTTTAAATTATTGACATCACATCCTATATTGCTTAAGGTTAGTGTAATGGCTAAAAAAACCAAAAAGAAGCTGGCGCATAAAAAAACCCAAACAAGCGAAACTGACAGTTCGTACGTTCTTAAATTAATACTGTACTTAATGATCGGTTCGCAGTGGCTATTAATTACTCATGGAGAGCATTGGCAAATTCCTGT
>JAYUBM010000047.1:0-1965 GCA_043740875.1 bacterium
TTACTTGACCATACCTACACCTACACAAAAAACTTATCGGTTGAACTTAAGAAAAAAGGCTACCTGTTGCTGGCACTCTCTGGCTCGCGTATCGAAGAAGTCAGCATTTTCGCGAAGCACCACGGCTTTGATTATTGGGTAGGGCAGTATTACGAACGTAGCGCCAACGGCAGCCGTTACACGGGCAAGACCAATAAGACCTATAAAGATAAACACCTTATTTTAGATAAACTTGTGAAGGAACATGGCTTAACCTATGAAGACAGTTATGCGGTCGGTGACAGCGGGACAGATATTTCATTACTTGAAACAGTAAAAAACCCGATTGCTTTTAACCCGAACAAGGTACTGCTTGCCCACGCAAAAAAGGTCGGCTGGGATATTGTTGTTGAACGCAAAAGTATTGTATACACCCTGAAAGAACAAAGTGGAAACTACTTACTGGCTTAAACAAACCGCTGGTTCACCACTGTTTCCAGATATCTTATGGAGTCGACCTGAAACAAAGCAGGGAGCGGGCAAACTGCTGATCGTTGGCGGCAACAGTTTTGGCTTTTCAGCACCCGGCGCCGCGTATGCCGAGGCAGTGGCAGCGGCTATTGGTACTGCGCGGGTACTTTTGCCAGAGAACTTGCGTAAAGTCGTGGGTAATCACATCCTCGAGGCCGAATTTGCCCCAACAAATCCCAGCGGCAGTTTTAGTGCCCAATCCCTCGAACCGCTTTTAACTAATGCCCAGTGGGCTGACTGTGTACTTTTGGCCGGTGAACTGGGTAGAAACAGCGAGACAGCTATGACGCTTGAATCGTTCGTAAATAAATACACAGGACTTTTAACTATAACCCGTGATGCTGCTGACTACTTTTTACATGATCCAAAGGTGGTTTTAGACAGAAAAAACACACTATTAGTAATAAGTTTTGAGCAGTTACAAAAAATCGCTATACACGTCCATCATATTGACCCATTAATGTTTAGTATCGATGCCGGCCATTTGGCTCATTGGTTACACGAATTCACGGCCATGCATGCCGCTGGCGTGGTTACTATGCATTCAGGGCTGTTATTTATGAGCAGTAAAGGTAGCGTCGTTTCACAAGCTAAAAAAGACGATGATAAGGTGTGGCGTGTCAAAACAGCAGCCAGGGCCAGTGTCTTTTGGCTACAAAATTCCGAAAAACAGTTTGAAGCTGTTGTTAGTAGTTGGGTATAAATTCTAAAAAACTCTTGCGCCGCAAGAGTTTTTTAGATGGTGGGCAAGGAGGGACTTGAACCCTCAATCCTTTCGGAACACGATTTTGAGTCGTGCGCGTATACCAATTCCGCCACTCGCCCGCGACCGATGACTGTTCTATTATAACCGAATATCCACTCTGTTCAAGAAGTGCGCTATACTTATTATATTACTTATGATAATAGACGAACCCCAAGATGACGCAAAAGGCGGTCTCATCCGCAAAAAAAGCACGCTCGTTGTGCAACCTATAAATGATGACAATCCACCGGCTAATGTAGGTGTTCCAGGTGTGGCTGGAAGTGACGAATTAAAGGCCTTAAGCGAACGCGTCAACCAACTGGCCTCTTCGGCAGCCGAACATTCACAAGTTCAGGCTTTATCGGCTACTAATTATCAGCCAGAGGTCATTTACCAGCAGCAAGCAGTAGCTTCAGCAGCACCTCAGCACGATAACGCTGTTGTTAACTTAATCCGCGGCAAACTAAGCCGTATCTACTCAAACGAGCCAGATGCTGCCGAGGAAGCAGTTGAGGCCTATCAACTAGGCGCAGCGCGCAGTAAGCACCAGCAGTACATGTTTGATTTAACTAATTCAGGCCGTGGATTAGCCGAAATTCAGGTACAGTGGCACAATTATTACGCTTCGCTTTCTGACCTTGAAAAGCATGAAGTTTGGCAAGAATTTTATTCGGCTCACGCCAGCGCTCAACATGCGCCAAAAACCGAGC
>JAYUBM010000048.1:0-1923 GCA_043740875.1 bacterium
AATTGCCATCCTAATTGTGACTGCGGTCGCTATATGGAAATCGGTAACAGCGTGTTTATGGAATACCTGCGAACCGAAAAGGGGTTCGAAAAACTTCCGGCCCAAAATGTAGATTTTGGCGGTGGATTGGAACGCATTGCAACAGCAGCAATCGACAGCCCCGATGTATTTAAAATAAGCTTGTTGTGGCCGATTATCGAAAGCTTGCAGAAGTTAAGCGGCAAAAGTTACGAAAGCCACACCGAAAGTATGCGCGTGATTGCCGACCACTTGCGGGCCGCAACCTTTTTGGCCGTTGATGGCATTACACCGAGCAATAAAGAACAAGGTTATGTCATGCGCCGGCTTATGCGTCGGGCTATCCGTTTCGCATTCGAATTGGGTATCGAACAAAATTTTATGGAACAGGTGGTGCCCGTTATAGCCGACCTGTACAAAAACGATTTTCCGGAAATGTTACAAAAACGCCAAGAAGTTATCGACATTTTAGCCCACGAAGAAAAAGTATTTCGGCAAACGCTGCGTAAGGGTATTAAGGAATTCGCAAAACATACAAAAACTCAATCCGCGACTGCTTTCATAGTTCAGAATACGCCTGAATCAGAAGTAATGATTGCCTCAAGGAGTAACCAGAAGATGAAAGGGGAAATTATATTCAAACTATATGATACATATGGATTTCCCGTCGAACTATCGGTTGAGGAAGCATTTAAGCAGGGTGTTGATCTGGATGACGCATGGAAAGATCAGTTTGATGCAAAAATGCTAGAACAAAGAACTGCCAGCCAAACCGCCGCCAAGGGCACCTTCAAGGGCGGCCTGGGCGGCCAAACCCTGCAGCATAAAAAGTACCATACGGCGACACACCTGATGTACCAGGCACTGCGCACCGTTTTAGGCGACCATGTGATTCAGCGGGGCAGCAACATCACCGAAGAACGGTTGCGTTTTGATTTTAGCCATCCCGAAAAAGTAACGCCCGAACAACTGCAAGCGGTGCAGGATATAGTTAACGAACAAATTGCCAAAGATCTAAAAGTGAGTTTTGCCGAATACCCCACCACGGTTGCCCGCGAGCAAATGCACGCCTTGGGCCAGTTTGGCGACCGTTACGGTGATACGGTAAAAGTGTACAAGATGATTGCTGATAATGCCGAAAAACCCTTTAGTTTCGAAATATGTGGCGGCCCGCATGTAGATCATACCTTGCAGCTCACAAGTGATGGCAAAAAGTTCAAAATTATAAAAGAAGAAGCCAGTAGTTCGGGAATACGAAGAATAAAAGCCCAGTTGCAATAAAACACTACTGATTTACTTGTTTTTTTAAGTGTTACCACAGATAAGCATGGTACAATAACAAGGATATGCTTAAGCGTTTGCAAGGTGCTACAAAAAATACTTTTTCTAAAGTTAAACGGGTGAAAATACCAAAACGCACCGCCGAAGAATTCGTGGTAGCTTTAGATATTGGCACCGAAAACGTCAAAGCTTTGATTGCGAAAATAAGTGGCGAAAACATAGAAATTATCGGCGTTGGCCATGCCCATCAAAACCTCACAGATATGCAGGCCGGTGCTATTGCCGACATTGCAGCAGTGACAACTAATTGCGATGAAGCATTAGCGGCCGCCGAAAAACAAGCTGGCGTCAGTGCCAGAAGTGTAGTTATTGGTATAGCCGGCGAACTGGTAAAAGGCACCACCACCACTGTAAGAGTTAGCCGCAAAGACGCTCAAAAACCGCTTGATGACGCCGAAGTTGATAAAATTGTGAAACTGGTGCAAGCCCGGGCACTGGCGCAAGCAAAAAAGCAGTTAGCAATCGAACTGGGTGGTAAAGATGTAGAAGTCCGGTTGGTAAACAGTGCTTTGGTACGCATGCAAATTGACGGCTATGACGTTACCAGCCCGATCGGTTTTCAGG
>JAYUBM010000049.1:0-6385 GCA_043740875.1 bacterium
ATGCGGGCACTTTATAAAAAGGGTGGGGCATCTACGGTCGAACTATTAATCGGTAGCGACAGTTTTTCACAGTTTATCGACAGTCAGGAATACTTTAACCGGCTAAAAAGTGCCATCCAAGCATCTACCGAAAAAGTAGTAGCACTGAAGCAAGAGCTGCAAAAACAAGAACAAGAACAACAGACCTTACTAGAGCAGCAGCAAGGCCAAAAAGCGCAAGTAGAATTTACAAAAAATGACCGCCAAAATTTGCTTACCCAAACACAAGGTGATGAGGCTACCTATAAGAATTTGGTCGCTACTTTGCGCGACCAACAAGCCGAAGCAAACAAGCGGTTATTTGCACAGATTCAACTAGAAAGTGGCAGTGGCAATAACGGTGGCTATGAATATAATAATTTTGCATTTAGTATGACTCCTGGTGGCTGTGGCCCAGGTGAAGGTCCTGACAGATGGAATTATTGTACCCGGCAGTGTGTCAGTTATGTCGCTTGGGCTGTAGAACGCGCCGGACGCACCGCCCCAGTCGGCTATGGTAACGCAAAAAACTGGGTAGAGGAAGCACCTTCTTCATGGCAATTCAATACTCCCCAAGCCGGAGACGTTGGTGTCGCAACAGGGGGAGGTTTTGGCCATGTGGCTTACGTTGAAGCAGTGTATGGCGACGGGACTATGCGTATTAGCCAGTATAACGCCCAACTTACCGGTCGGTACAGTGAAGCAACAGTCTCGGTTTATCTGTTCAATAAATATATTCGTTTTCCATAAACTAAACTGCTAACGGCTTAGTAGTGTACAATTATAAAGATTGTAAGCGCTGTTTATAGGTGCATTTTAAAAGATTGAGGGGCATAATTTAGTGCAAGAAAATGAAGTTCAAACACCACAAAAGACCGAACATATTTCACCAAAAATAACAACATATATCGCAGGGGGTGTAGCAGCACTATTACTGTTTTCAAGCGGCTGGGCATTTGGTAGCGGCAGAGTAACAGTGAATGGCATAAAGTCTGGCTCGATAGCCAGCAGCAATAGCTCAAAACTCGATTATGCCAGCATCGATGAAGTCTATAGCTCGCTCAAAGATAATTACGATGGCACTATCGACCAAACTAAGGCAGTCGATGGTTTAAAGGCTGGTCTTGTCAAAGCATCTGGTGACCCATACACTGAATATTTTAATCCGACTGACAGTAAATCTTTTCAGGATGAACTGAGCGGAAATTTCGAAGGTATTGGAGCCGAACTTGGCAAAGAAGGTACTAGTATCGTTATTATTTCGCCGATAGCTGGTAGCCCAGCTGAAAAAGTTGGTTTAAAACCAAAAGATATATTAATCGATATCGACGGCAAAGCAGCCAGCGACATCACTATAAGTGAAGCAGTTAAACTTATCCGCGGCAAAGCCGGCAGCGATGTAAAACTAACGTTAGCGCGCCAGGGTGAAAAGGTTGAAGTTACCATCACGCGTGCCAAAATTTCGGTGCCAAGTGTCAAATCAGAAATAAAAGACGGTATCGGCATTTTAACGGTCAGCCGCTTTTCGGACGATACCCCAGCACTGGCAACCAAAGCTGCACAGGAATTTAAGGTTAAAAATGTAAAAGGTATTGTTCTTGATATGCGTAGTGATCCGGGCGGCCTGCTCGATTCGGCCGTTAAACTAAGCAGCTTATGGCTCGACCAAGGCAAAACAGTATTACTCGAAAAGCGCGGGGGCAAGGTAGAACGAACCTATACCGCCAGCGGCGCTAATACCTTAAAAGGTATCAAGACGGTTGTTCTTATCAATGAAGGCAGCGCCAGTGCCAGCGAGATAACGGCCGGAGCCTTGCATGACAACAACGTGGCCACCCTCATGGGAGTAAAATCTTACGGCAAAGGCAGCGTACAGCAGATTCTGCAGTTAGGCGGTGGTGGCACACTGAAGGTCACGATTGCGCGCTGGTTTACTCCAAATGATAAAAACATAGACAAAGAGGGAATAACCCCCGAAAAAGAAGTAAAAATTACCGAAGATGATATAAAAGCTGCCCGGGATCCTCAAAAAGATGCGGCTTTGCAGTTTTTACAATAAATAGCATTAGGGTTTAATATACGCCTCAGTTGAGGCTAAACCAATATTAAATTTACTAATTAAGGTTGCCACTAGCACGTTGTTAAAATGAACCTTGCAGCCCAGCGGCCTTTAAGGTAGTATAAACAGATTAAAGGAAGAGGTATCCCCGTGGCACAAGACCAAAAAGGTCCTAAATACGTGTTTGTCACAGGCGGCGTTTTATCAGGCGTCGGCAAGGGTATAACAGCCGCTTCAATTGGTAACATTTTAAAAGCCCGGGGCGTAAATGTTAACATCCAAAAATGCGATCCTTACTTGAATGTTGATGCAGGTACACTTAATCCCGCCGAACACGGTGAATGCTTTGTAACAATCGATGGTGCCGAAACAGACCTTGATCTTGGCCATTACGAACGCTTTTTAGACATAGAGCTAACAAACCGTAGTAGCCTTATGAGCGGCCGGATTTTAAGTAAAGTCATAGAGGACGAACGTGCCGGAAAATATCTCGGTAAAACTGTACAGATTATACCGCACGTAACTGGCGCCATCCAAAAGCATATCGCCAAAACTGCCGCTGGTTTCGATGTCCATATCATCGAAGTAGGCGGTACGGTAGGCGATTACGAAGGTCTCAGTTTTATCGAAGCTATCCGTGAATTAGCCCAAAAGGTAGGGCGCGAAAACTGTGTATTTGTACATGTTGTTTATATCCCATACCTAGGGGCCAGCAAGGAATTCAAAACCAAACCAGCCCAAAATGCCGTGCGTGACCTTCGCTCGCTCGGTATAGTACCAGACATTTTGGTAGCCCGTAGTGAAGACATGCCACCGCATGAAGTTGTCGATAAGCTTAGTTTATTTAGCGGCGTCGATACGCGGGCAATTGTACTTTTGCCTAATGCAGCCTCGATTTACCAAGTACCCATAACCCTAGAGGATTGTGGCATAGGCACGGTTTTAAGCGAAAAACTAGGCGTACCCGACACAGCTGACTTGAGCTTATGGAAAGGAATGCTGGCGCGTGCTATGAACCATAAAGCCCCTAGGGTAAAAGTGGGTATTATTGCAAAATATATGAACAACCAAGACACATATATGTCAGTGTTTGAAGCCTTGCATAGTGCGGCGTGGGCACAAAATAAGCAAGTAGATATTAGTTGGATCGATTCCGAGCGCCTCGAAAAATCCGACAATGACATTGCCCACATGTTAACAGGACTCGACGGCATTGTGGTACCCGGCGGATTTGGTCAGCGGGGAATTGAAGGAAAAATTAAGGCTGCCCAGTACGCCCTCACCCATAAATTGCCATATCTTGGTTTATGTCTTGGTTTACAAATGATGGTCATTGCTGCGGCCAGAAATGCTGGCCTTGCCGATGCAAATTCCTCCGAATCAAATGCTACCTCACAGAATTTTGTTGTAGCAACTATGGATGAACAAAAAGGCAAAGAAAACACCGGCGGCACTATGCGTTTAGGCAACTACGACTGCAACATTAGTGCCGGTAGTTTGGCACAGCAGGTATATAAAAACAATAAAATTACCGAACGCCACCGCCACCGCTATGAATGCAATAATAAATACGTCGAACAATACGAATCATGGGGAATTAAAGCCAGTGGTAAATCGCCAGACGGAAGCTTGGTAGAAATAATTGAAGGCGTAGACCATCCGTTTTTGCTAGCCAGCCAGTTTCATCCTGAATTCAAATCACGTCCAACCGTACCGCACCCAATGTTTGTCGGCTTCATTGACGCTTTAAGTAAAAAAAGATAGGATAAAGATAAGCAATATGGATGAAAATACACCAGCCCCCCAGCCTCAAGGCACTATGAAAAAGATACTTTTGGTAGAGGATGACGACGCTCTCGCGAGTGTTTATACCACCAGGCTTGATGCCGAAGGCTTTTTAATAAAGCGGGTACCTAATGGCGAAGAAGCCTTGGCGGCAACGCTCGAATTCCATCCTGACCTTATTTTGCTTGATGTTATGATGCCAAAAGTAAGTGGCTTCGATGTACTTGATATCTTGCGTAATACACCGGAAACGGTAAACGTACGAGTTATTATGCTCACTGCTCTTAGTCAAGATAGCGATAAACAACGCGCCCTCGATCTAGGTGTCGACGATTACTTGGTAAAATCCCAAGTAGTCATTGCCGATGTAGTCGATAAAATCCGCCAACATCTTGGCATGACCATGACTATCTAACGCTAAGCATTAAATTCGCCTAAAGATTTTCGTAAAATACACATTCCACCACCCCTAAAACAGGTGATTTTATTGGCATAACCATCATTCATTTCACACCTTTTAACATCTACAAGGTCCAACCCTATAGGTATTAAAAGGTGTTTTATAATATTTTCGTATTTTTACACTAAATTGACAAAATATAAAACTTATGCTAATAATATAGAAGTAATAATCTAAAAACAAAAAAGTTTAAAAAAATGTCTGCCGAAGCTCCAGCGCCAATGCCCGCCCAAGAAGCCATTCATGCGCCACAAGATGTGATAGCGCCAGTGAACGAGATTACACGTGCCCAAGAAGCAGGTAAGCGTGTACTGGGCGGTACGGTTACAGAGACATTTGATACCTTTCTTCTGCGCACTGAAGCCTCTTTCAGTGATTATTTTAAAACAAAAGTAGGCTCAACCGTCGACCGTCTAAGGGTGGATTTGCCTGAAGTTGCAGGCATGACCATATTTGGCTCTACTGCGCGCGGTGAGGCTCAGTATCAAAAAGAAAATGGTCTTAGTAGTGATATTGACGGCACTATACTCATAGATATTGATAAAAACCCTAACTTACTTGAGAAGGTGATAAGAAACGACGCAGCCTATAGCGGTATAGTGAAGCCAGTACATAGCTCGTTAAAAATGGACTTAGCATACACATTAGCAATTATGGATGCTTTGACACCGTCACTTCGAGAGATTACCGGCAGGACACGCGATGGCAAAGAAACAGACTCAAAAGGTGATACCGTTTTCGAGAAAGATGATATTGCTATACAGCCTGTATCGGAGCAGATTATCGTTGAACAAATTGATGCAATGTGTCAAACGGCTCAGGAGCGTAAAGAGTTACAGAAGCAGGGTGTGACTGATCCGGAAAAGCTTCCGTACTTCGCTAGTCGTAATATCCGGGCTTTATTTCAATTACCAATTTCTGGTGAGATGAGTGGTTATACTAACAAAGTCGTAGAAGCATTTAAGGCGATGGAAAAAGTATATGGAACAGAGGTGCGTAACACGGCATGGGCAATGCACGCACATGGAGTTAACCAGTTTCACGATGGTCGTAATGCCGCCGCCGCGCCTATATTAGAGACAGACTTCACAAAATATGAAAGTAGTCTTCCTAGAATTGAATCTCAGGCTACCACTACATCTAATGGGAGTGAAATAAAATACCCTACTGAAAAACTGACGGCAGACGGTCTAAACGAGCTGATTAAAGAATATGGTTTGGAGGGCTCGACTCCTACGGAACGGGTTACCTCACTAAAAAATATGCCAGCAGATAAAATTGCTCTATTTATGGGCGATCTTAATCGTAAGCTACAAGGTTCAGGAGAGACTTTGGTAAGTGATGTGACTATGAATGCTGGGGATCAGCCAATGGTTGCTCCCGAATATAGATATGATGTATTTACCTCTCTGATAGATAAAATAAAAGTCGCTCCAGCCATAAATCCTGAACGCCTCGGCGATACGCTGTCACTGGGTATTGTTCTGCTTCATCCATTTGCTGACGGTAATGGGAGAACTGCACGTGTGCTTGCTTCAATTTTTCGTGAACACTTTAATGATAATGACTATGCGGACGATTTTAGAACCTTAGCAGAACCACGTGACGAGATAAGAGCCAGGGGCGAGTTCGCGGTAGACGGGTTTGTGCCGTATACCGGGGAAGGTCAAGACCAGACTAACCCCCAAGTACTGTCTGACTATTTTGATAAACTATTATCTTCTGATCAGCCAAAGTTGTACAACGGCCCTTATGGTCAGGTAGATTTAATGAAGATAACTGCATAAATAAAAAAGCACCCGAAGGGGCGCTTTTTATAGTATCTACAAGAGTTAGATAACTTGGATTTCGGTGCGGCGGACTGTTTTGCCCGTATAGGTCTTTTTGCTGCGCTGGATAAAGCTAACGATACCGTCTTTTTTAGCGTGGATGGTAAAGTTGCGGCTCATGAATGTACCAACGCCAGGTAGTTTTGTCATGCCAACTTGGCGGAAGATAATTTGACCGGTAGCGACTTTTTGGCCACCACTTTTTTTAATTCCAAGCCGCTGGCCAGGTGAGTC
>JAYUBM010000050.1:0-1879 GCA_043740875.1 bacterium
CCGGCTTTTATATCTGGCGTAAGTGCCTGCGCCATTTCATCGAGTGAGGCACTTATAATGCTTTGAGGCGTAGAGTCAGCGGTCTTCTGAAAGCTTTCGGGATATAAATAACCCTCTAGGCTGGCGGTTTGCGGTTTGCCAGCGAGCGCTGGATGGTCTTCATACTGTCCAGGATCAAAAGCCGCCCGAACATCAATAGCCGCAAAACCGGCTTTTATAAATGCTGTCTGAACCTCATCTAAGCGCTTCGCCGGTAATATAGTGAACAAATCGGACGCAACTTTACCAGTAACTATCCTATCGACAATTTCTTGGACCGACATTGATGGGGTAAAAGCATAACTACCGGCTTTAAGTTTATCGCGCACATTATTGGTTCGCACATACCATTCAAAGGCTGCCGCACTTCGGATAAGTGATTTTTGCTGCAATAACAGGGCTACGTTATGGACAGAGCTGCCCGTTTTTATAGTTACAATAGCGGTTTTTTGGACAGAAGAGACGGGCTTTAGGCCGTTTGTATAGGTTACCCTGGCATACCAAGCTGCACCGAGCACCAGCAGTACAAAAATAACTGTTATAGTCCGCAAAATGTTGCGTTTGTGATTATTCTGTTGTTTTAAGCTATACATTGACACTACTTTCTGAAAAAAAGCGCTGCAAGATCATACAGGCAGCAAGGGCATCATTTGTTGGCTGATTTTTCCACCTTTTGTGCTGTAAATACGCATCTGCCTCTATACTGGTGTACGATTCATCGACAAAAACTTGTTTTAAGGGCAGGTAATTAGCCAGTTCTTTGACAAAGTCCCTTACAGCTAGTGCCTGCTGGCCCTCTGTGCCGTTTATGTGCGACGGTAGGCCAATTACCAGTTTTTCAGCATTGTACAGCACAGCAAGCTGCTGTATGCGTGCAAAAGCGTCTTCTGTGGTACGGTTGATGACTGCAACTGGTTCTGGCAGCCGGGCAAAAGTATGCGCACGGGCAACGCCAATACGCACATTACCGACGTCAAGCGCTAACACCACCATATGTTGCACTGTCTTACTTGGCATTATTTTGCTCTATAACCACCTTTATTTTCGATGCTTTTTTAGGCGTGCTCGTGACCCAGAATGGGCTGTAGGTAATGTTGACGTCTTTTACACCGGCACGTTTCGATAGATCACGCAAAATATCACCACGCCGTTTACCGGCCGCTTCTAGTGCTATGCCAGATAAGTTTATGTCTGGGCCAACTGTTGCAACCGTCACGATACTCATTTTTTGCTCGCCAGCAGTCTTTTTTTCTATGAGGGTAAGTTGTTTTGCATCTAGACCGTTTTTAAGAATTTTTTGTTTACTATCAGTTATTTGCTTGTTTACGTCAGCTTCTACAAGCGTTTTTAGGTCATTTTCGGTGACACCGAGCATGGTATAAGTAGTAACTGCCGTAACCGTAACATCTGCCGCCTCGGCATCAACAGCGGCACTATACGTAAAAACCGGGGTACCCTCGCCCAGAGTTTGATCGAGGCTGGTCATGCCAATCGCGCTAAGCTGCTTTTTAAGATCATCGACGGCAGCTGTTTTTTGACGGCCACTCAGTTTTTGACGGCCACCATTAATATCGTCAGCGGTGATAATAGTAACAACATTGCTGGTTCCACCGCCCATTGCACTGCCAGTGCCGGTAATAGTAGAGGCGTAATTAGATACATATTCACGGCCAGCACTAAGGTTGCTGTTGCCGCCTGCCTGAACGGCCGTTACATTGACGGTTTTGTTACGATTTTTCTTGCATGCCCCGCCATTTGCGGCACTAAAAAAATCACTCGATGGTATGGTTGATTCAGTTGCTATGCCAAAAGAATAACCGCTGTTAGAAAAGACTGTACC
>JAYUBM010000051.1:0-6265 GCA_043740875.1 bacterium
CTTTACCAGAAACTCGTGCAGACGACTATGTTTTGGGCAATTTCGAACTGCCCATAGCCCAATACCGGGCTGAAATCGAAACAGCCATTGTTGGTAACAGTGTCGTTATACTAATGGCTCAAACGGGAGCCGGTAAAACGTCGCAGGTACCGCAGTATGCCCGCGAACTTACCGCAAGTGACGGCACACCTTTTTTTGATGAAATTATAGCCACGCAACCACGCATTATTGCGGCTCGTACGTTATCTAAGCGAGTCGCAAACGAAATTGCCCAAACAGACCAAGCTGACGATCATTCAGTAGGTTATTTTACCAGCAAAGAAGGTTCGGTAAAGCCGCAAAGTGAACAACATATTGCCTTTTTAACAGATGGTAAAGCAGCTGCGCAGTTATTGCATGGAAATGAAACGACCGGTGACAAAAAAAGGTTGTTAATTATAGACGAAGTGCACGAATGGAACTTGCATATCGAACTTTTAGTGGCTGCTGTTCGTGCCAAAACTGACCCGTCATCGACGCAGTATGATAAAAACCTTAAAGTTGTTATTATGAGCGCCACGATGGATGGTGAACGGCTAAAACAGTATTTTGCCGTTAGTCGGCCGCCGCTAATTACGGTAGATGTTCCATATTATAAAATAGAAAGTTCTGTGTCGAGTGAAGCAGTTGCTGCCTTGTCGTTACGTTTGGCGAGCGAAACGGGCAAAAAAGTACTAACTTTTGTAGCCGGCAAAAGTGAGATTGCCGCTATTACTGATTCAATCGAAAAAGACCAACGATCAATAGACGAATCGGTTCGAGTGGTTGTTGTACCTTTGCACGGGCAATTAACGGCCGAAGAACAGGCACTGGCATTTGTCGAATACCCAAAAGGATCGGTTATTGTAACCACAAATGTGGCCGAAACCAGTTTGACCGTCCCCGATGTCGTAGCGGTTATTGAC
The DNA here is from genome assembly GCA_043740875.1 of bacterium. GTDB lineage: Bacteria > Patescibacteriota > Saccharimonadia > Saccharimonadales > SZUA-47 > JBBQVE01. The sequence goes on from JAYUBM010000051.1 coordinate 945, forward strand.
AGTGGTGAAGTGCGCGTTGACCGAGTCAGCTATGACCTTGTTCCAACCGGCAGTGAAGGGCTGTACCTAGAACCAGCAGCGCAGGCTAATTTAATGCAGCGCCGCGGCAGAACTGGCCGCACCAGACCGGGGCAATATATTTTGGGCAGTCAGTTCGGGGTAGTGCCACCGGTTTCTCTAGAGGCTCGTCCGGCTTATGCGACGCCCGCAATACAGCGCACATCATTAGATGGTATGCTTTTACGAATAAAAGCTGCCGGTTTTGAAGCTAGCGATTTTAACTTTTTTCATAAACCACCAGAAGTAGCATTGTTGGCAGCCAGTCAGCGGCTAACGGTACTTGGCGCGTTTAACGAAAAAGGTGAAATTACCAAGCGCGGCTTGGCGATGGAGCGTTTGCCGCTCGACCCAGAATTGTCATGTATGGTCTTATTTGCCTACGAAAAAGGCTATAGTAGCGAAGTAAAACAGAATGTCATAGACATTGCAGCTATTATGCAGCGCGGCGGAATAATAAAACGTTCGCCCAAAGCACAAGCCTGGCGCAGTTTACTCGAAACAAACGATATTGGTGAAACTGCCGAAAAAGATTCCGACTATTTTGCCCAGCTTGAAGTGTACGTCGAACTAATGCAGCTAACCGACAGGGAAGACTGGAAAAAGTATGATATAAACGAACATGCGGCGGATTTAGTAAATTTGGACCGCGAAAACCTAGCCAATAGACTTCGCATAGCCCTGCAACCGCCGGCAGTGGTACAACAACATAACCGCGATAAAGTACTGACCTGCATTCACGCTGGCCAACTAAATCAACTTTGGAAACAGAGTGAAGATGGACTGAGCCTTTTAGGTGGAAACGGTAGGAGCTTTGAATTGGCAGCTTCAAGTATCGTTAAAGTAGTCGGCGGAATTGTCACAGGTAGTTTATTCAGCCTAGGAGTAAATGGCCAAAAATTCGATGCCATCCAGAACGTTAATGCGCTAACCCAAGTGAGCAACCTTGAACAAGCAGCGCAGCATCTCATCCGTGATGTGCCAAATCTAGAAACAGCAACATACGACCATTCTAAAAATGCATTGGTCGTGCGGGTACAGCGCAAATTAGGCCATGTTGTGCTGAGTACTTTTATGCAGGTTATAGAATCCGAAGAAGGCAGCCCCGAAACTGAAAAATTACGAACAAGCTATGGCCATCACGCCTGGAATATTTGGCCTGAACGCAGAACGCAGCGGCCAGCATATACCAGTGCAACAATCGACGACGCAATTGAAAATCCTGAATCCATGCAGTTTGGATCTGATCCAATAACTGGCGAACCGCTTATGGCGTGGCGCGGTGGCAAAGGCCAGTGGATAAGGTCAAAGGAAGCAGCCCAAAACAGTTTAACTGCGCATAAAGAACAGCTTGCGAAGCGCCCCGCTAAAGATGAACTATTTGCTATTAAGGCAGCCGTAAAAGTTGCCAATGGGCAACTTATTGCCCTAAAGAAGGGTAAAAATACCGGCATTCCTGCATCTGTTATCAGAGCTGTACTTTTACGAAAAACCAATACCCCCGAGTGGCTCGGTGAAGTAGTACAGCTGCTAAGCATCAATTAGCCTAAATAGTAGCAAACACTTATGTCTATAACCTTAGAACATAAGTATACGGGTTTGCTGATATAATCTTGCTATGGGTGCAAATTCAAAAACAAAAAAACAAAAAAAACTCGAAGTAATGCAAATTAGCTTTATTGAATTGGTTATTGCGGGAATCGCTCTGGTGCTTCTTGGCCTGCAAGCCCTACTTAGTGTCATTATGCACGATTCATACTTTACCTCATACATGGCTTCATTTTATAAAGCAATTGCAAGTTTTATCGATCGCATCAGTCATACTTCACCTGCAATCAATACAATCACTTTACTCTTCTGGGCAATTATTGGCCTTATCGTGTATTCATTATTTTGGATGTTGCTTGTTATGATAATTGATATTCGCGGTGATATTGTTATATCCCAGTATTTTGTGCATTCCAGTTCTTTTTATCAGTCATCTTTTTGGTTAGCAGCTGTTAGCAGAATCGTACTATCGGTCACGTTTTATGCTGTCACCGGTGCGTATTTCATATTATTGCTAAGAGGAATTCCAAGTATATACACAGCACTTCGGCTCACGTTTTCGAGCGGTATTAAGCAAGAATCAGGCAGTATCACTGTAACATTGCTTCTTTTGGTAGCCTGGTTAGCTGGATGGCATATGTTGGTTGTATTTAGACGTCTAAATGTACATGCTTACAAAGACATTTAAATAAAAAGCTACTTATTTAATTAAAACTGCAAAAGCATGGTCCCAAGTATTGCGGGCAACGCCGTATTCTATCCACAGCAAGCACATTGGCTCGAGAAGGCGGCTTTTTTCAATACCACCTATATCTAACATATCTTCCCATCCTAGGTCTGCCAGCAGGTCGCGAGTGGCATTTTTGGCCGACTGGTTATTTCCGGCAACAAACATTATTGGTAAGCCCTCGGCATACTTTGGTTGCACCATATGATTGTGGCTTACGATGTTTAGCGTTTTAATGATATGGCTGTCGGGTAAACTTGCCTGGACTATCTCGCCAGCACTTATAGTATGACCGATCGAAAGTGTTGGTGGTTCACCTTCGGTGAATACCAGTGGGTTTGTCACGTCAATCACAACTTTTCCAGCTAACTCTGGCCGTACTTGTGCCAAAATATCTTCGGCGGCATGCCAAGCGACGGCCAATATAACAATTTCTCCAAAACTTGCAGCTTCGGTTGTGGATCCCAATGAACGTTTTTTGTCGTTTTTCTTACGCCAAGCAGTCAATTCTTTTTTGGCGGTATCGCGTGTACCAAGCATAACCTGGTGCCCTGCATTTACTAATCCTTTGCCTAAGCTTTGTGCAACGTCACCCGATCCAATTATGCCAATCTTCATGTATCACTATCATACCTTATTTTTTGTATTTTAGGTGAATGCCTAAAATGCTGATAAAAAGCGGTTATCTTACTTTATAACCCTTTCTTTTTGTATAATTTCCGGTATTTATTGTTTTCGGCTACTTTTTTTGGATTCAACTTAGCTGGAAGGTCGCTCGATTGCAAGGGAATATTGCTTGTTGACAGTGCCCCGCGCAAACTTTTTGGATTTGCCTTTGGCTTAAGATTACTGCTTTCCATGCCTGTTTTTTTGGAGATACCTTTGTATTTTGCAGTTTCATTTCGGGTTAACTTTTCGAGCATATAAATCGTAATACCAGCCAGCGCCAGTTGTATTCCAACTGTTATAAGTAGGCTATTAAAATGTTTGTAAACTTGGTCGGTGATGTCGCTGATTATTTGCTGTGTACTGGCACTGGTTCTAGCCGTATTTGCGTGATTTAAAAATTTAGGAATAATTACGTCATAAATAACTGGCAGTACTGCCAGTCCAATGCCAGTGCTCATCAGTATTGACCCAAGCGCCGATATTCCACGGCGTTTTTTTGGGCTTAGCAGCACAAAAGCTATAACCAAAACTACCATTAAAGTGCCTAAAATGTACGGTGATATTTTTAGTAATTGATAAACTGTTGGTGCGTATGAATATTGTTGGGCTATGTTCTTGCCGGCTCCGTTTTTCGGCAAATCTTTCGCAGTTAAAACGGGCTGAATCAAAAAAGCATCACTTTTTAATAGCTGGTTTCTGTAAGAATCCTGAATCTCTTGCGAATTGTAACCGGCTGGCTGGCATTGAATGGCCAAAGGATTAATTTCGCTGGGAAGCGTTTTACAGGGTGGTAAGTGAGCTAAACGAACAAATGAATAGGTGGTTAACTTGTCAGCAAGCGTTGCTTTATTGGCACTTAGATCAACCTTAAAATCCAGCGTGGGGGTTGTACCGCTCAGCCAAGCAAAAGTACTATCGATAATTTTTTCGGAATTTAAACGTAAGTCACTAGATGGAAAGCTTTGTTCAAAAATCTCAACAATTTTTTGATCATCATATGGTAGTGACCATGCACTTTGAGGCGAAGCTTTATTGGTTTCTATAATAGCTGGTACGATTTGTTCATAACTTTTATTATTGTTTAATACAGCTTTTATGGTTTTCGCATTGCCAGCAACGGCAAAAGCTACCGCCACAGTGACAGTAGCGAATAGGACAAATCTGAGTAGATAGCCAACAATCCAGAAAGCAAATCTTTTAAAAGTTTTCATTGTATCATTAGCATTATGCCACACATCTGTTTAACTAGTATTAGTCGTTGTTTATATTTAAATCGCCGCAGGTTTTAGGCTGCGGCGATTAAGTATGCAATAAACGTATTAGTCTAGGGTTTTACAACGACTTTAGAACCGTTTTTTAGGCCATGACTGATGAGCCAATCTTGAAATTTTTCAAAAGTTCGCACACAACCGTGACTGGCTTTGGTGCCGAGTTTCCACAATTGTGCCGCCGGGGTACCATGTATTGCTTGCCCGTTACTAAAATAACGTGGGCTATACATAGCGGGATCCGCAAATACTGCCTGTAGTGACGAGCGGACCCACCCGTTTTTGTTCCGGTCGACTATGTAAGAGCCTACACGCGTCTCACGGTTTTCGGCACTGGTTGATAATCCTGTCGATATAAGGTCAGCGCCTACTACAATGCCATTATCTAATTGCACAAGTGTTTGATCTGATTTATCTATAATCACGCCCTTGCTTAGTATTTTATTCGCTTCTTCGGTAATTTTTTTGATTCCGTCACCACTCAAAATTTCAGAATAAGTTTTTGGACCAAGCTTTCCATATCCCACGCCGTTTTTGACAATTGTGCCAGACAATATTTGGAATGCTTCAATATCACGGCTGTTGCCGTTGTCTACAAAACCGTAACCCTTTAGCGTTGATAGTGCAAGTGTTGTACATGCCGCGCTTACCTCTCCCATATTGCTTACATTAATAGGACAGTTGGCCGCGTTATTTACTACGGCTGCTAAGGTCTCGGCGGTCGAAGTCGTCGAAGTATTAGCAGGAGCGGTACTTGAAGCTGCAGCCGTTAATGGATGGTGTATATCGTCATTATTGTTAGCACAAATGTCATATTTATTACCGATAGTAATAATGGCTTTGCCTATTACAAAATGGTTCGCCTGGGCAAAATCCACGCGGCTCATATTATTGTCGGCAGCAAGCTTATATTCACTGTCGCCTGCAGCTGCAATTACGACACAAGGATTATGCGGGTTAAGATCAGCAGGCATATCCATGTATGAGATATGTGCGGCATTTGCATCTATTAAAGCGGCATGGGCCGCCTCAGCGCCAAGACCAGGTACAAA
>JAYUBM010000052.1:0-1842 GCA_043740875.1 bacterium
TAGAAGCGTGGATAAGGCGCACCGACAAACTAGCCCCAGGGCGTACTCACGAATATTTCTGTGATATTAAAATGGATGGGCTGGCCTGTGCACTTATTTACCAAGACGGCGTGTTTGACCGAGCGGTTACCCGGGGTGATGGACGCGTGGGCGAGGATGTAACCATGAATGTGCGTACCATTCAAAACATACCTTTGCAGCTACGAAAAACTGCTTTATATAGCAAATTCAAGAGTGGCCGTACCGAAATCCGCGGTGAAATTGTAATGTATAAAGACGATTTTGCTGCACTAAATGCAATACGTGCTGCCGAAGGTAAGCCGCTTTTTGCAAATCCGCGTAATCTGGCCGCCGGAACCATCCGTCAGTTAAACCCGGCACTTGTTGCCGAACGCCCCCTTCATTTTCATGCCTATGATTTTTTGCGTGATAATGCGGGCGATGTATTAACCAATGGCGAAGCATATGTTATTTTACGGGCACTTGGTGTGACTGCAAATAAAGAAGCGGCAGTGTTAAAAACGGTAAATGAAGTCATGGAATATGCTAAAAGTTGGGATCTAGAGCGTCTAAAACTTAAATTTAATACCGACGGCTTGGTGATAAAACTGAATGATCGAAAATTGTATGCACAGCTCGGTACTGTTGGCAAAACGCCGCGTGGTGCTGTTGCGTACAAATACGCCGCCGAAGAAGCCACCACAATTGTTAAGGATATTGTCATAAGTATCGGCCGTACCGGTGCAGCTACACCGGTTGCATTATTTGACCCTGTCACTGTTGCTGGCACCACTGTGCAACACGCCAGTCTGCATAATGCCGATGAAATTGCCCGCAAAGATATTCGTATTGGAGACACAGTAGTTATTTATAAAGCGGGTGATATTATCCCACAGGTCGAAAGAGTTTTGCACGAACTCAGGCCAAAAAATTCTGAAGTATTTTGGTATGTACATGAGCTGAAAAGGCAGTTTCCCGAACTAGAATTTGAACGAGCCGATGGGGAGGTGGTTTACCGCGTAAAGGGCAGTAGTGGGCCAATTATGCTCAAGCGTGCGCTCGAACATTTTGCTAGTAAGGGTGCACTGGACATTGACGGTATGGGTGAAAAAAACGTTGCCGCTCTTATCGATGCCGGGTTGGTAGCCGATATGGCCGATATTTATAAAGTGACTCGTGAACAGCTGTTGGCGCTTGATCGTTTTGCCGAAATTTCAGCAAGCAAATTAATCGCCGCAATTGCCGCCAAAAAATCCCCGCCACTAGCCCGTTTTATGTATGGGCTTGGAATCCGCCATGTTGGGGTACAAACAGCCCTTGATCTTAGCCGGCGCTTCAAACGGCTTGATACGCTTGGCAGTACTACTTTGCAAGAACTTCGCAGCGTTGAAGGAGTGGGTGATATTGTGGCTAATTCGGTTGTTTTATGGTTTGATGAAGAAGAAAATAAAGCCCTACTTGCGAAGTTCCGCTCTCTGGGGGTGTGGCCGCAAGACGCAGTGGTGGCAAGTGGTAAACTTGATGGCCTAAGTTTTGTGGTAACTGGCAAGCTAGAACAAATGGGTCGAGACATAGCTGCCGAGCGTATTAGGGCTATGGGTGGCACTTTTCAGTCTGCGGTTGCTAAAGGCACAACCTATTTGGTTATGGGCGCTAATGCCGGACAAAGTAAGGCCGATAAAGCCCGGGCACTTGGCACCAAAGTAATAAACGAAACTGAATTACTCGAATTAATTGCATAACCAAACATATGAAAGAAATTATTTTTGTAACAGGCAATGCACACAAAGCAAAATATTTTTCGCTACTTTTAGGCCTAAGCATAAATCATAAAAAAGTTGA
>JAYUBM010000053.1:0-6248 GCA_043740875.1 bacterium
TCTGTTAACACAATTCCATCTGTCTATGTTATCGTGCGGGGCAATATCTACATCCGGCCAAAAGTGCACCAGCTTGACGGCGTGTATATTGCAATGCCAAAACTTGATTTATCAGGTAACCCTGTAGCCGGTACAGGCCGCATAGTTACGTGCGCTCCTACAGACGTTATAGATTTGCCAAACCCAACAACGCTGCTGGATACCACCGCCGCCGGCTGCAAGAGTAAACTGACCATTAACGGTGCATTTTTGGCCCAGCATGTCAGCTTCTTCCGAACCAACGGGACGCTGCGTAACGCTACGATTGTTGATACAACTCCACCTCCAACTTGTAGCGGGGTAAGCCTGTACCAGGATATTTCTTATTACGTACCAGCTGGATTGAGCCCGTTTGTCGTCCCATCTTCGAGTGCAGAAACAGACTACGCAACTATGCCTCCAGCGATCGGACCTCTAGTACTTAGTTCAATGCGCGTACCAGCTGGCTGCGAAGTTATTATCTATCAGGGTAGTAATTTTACTGGGGCAAGCAAAACGTTGTACGGTGATTGGAATATTTATGGCGCGACTGATCCATGGAACGATAAGACTATAAGTATGAAAGTCATACCTGTATCAACAGATATACATCAGATTGGAATAGTCTATACCTACAACGGAATTAGTCCTGCCATGTCCGCGAATGATGATTGTACAAAAGTAGATGTACCAAGTGATACCTACTGGACTGGTGCTGCAAATGATAACTATATTTGTGTGCCCAAGGGTAGTGTACCCGGGTTACAGTTTAGTTCTAGCGGAGTAATCCCAGGCAAAACATGCGTAAATATTCATGAAAGTGCTGACATAAACGGTTGGAACAATAATACTACTTTCTTGTGCTCAAACTCAGACATGGGCTTTCAATACACAGAAAATGGTGTGGCGGCGATTGGCATACCCGGCATGTACTGTGCGGTCATATGGGAGCCCGGAGACGCCCATATTCCTCAGACCTGGTGGCAAGATAACTACATCTGTGAACCTGCCAAAACACTGACAACGCCACCATCGCTAGCAGGTGAACCGGCCTCGAGTACAAATATAGCTGAAGTGTTCCAGTTTACGCCAGATCTTATTTTGCAAAAGCCAGCTACCGATCCGATCTCTACACTGGGTACTTATCAGTCTATTGTGAGTTTGCCTCCGGCCCTATAAGAAAAACCCAATACGGGTTTTCTCGCCTTACCCCACAAAATCGGAATTTTGCGGTGACCCCCGTTCGCCCCGGGTCGCGGAGTAAATCCGCCGACCCGGGCTGTTCTTTTCAGGACAGCCGCCGTTTCGATTAGACTTTTTGTTTTGGGCTTGACCCAAAGCCAAAAAGACTTTTCTGAGCTGAATTACAGTGGGTGCATAATCTGTTAAAAAGCTTGGCTTCTTAAACGCTTATGCTATATACTAGCTAGCGATGGGTATTCTAACTGGCGTGACAGATTTCTTTGGACTTGATATTGGTACAACCGCAGTTCGAGTAGTTGAACTTCATGGTGGTGGAAAAATACGGGGCCTTGCCCGTTATGGACAAGTTGCTGTTGATAGTAAAACTGCTATGAGCGATTCTAATGCTGACCAGCAAAAAATGGTGCAGTACATTCGCCAAGTTATTGCCGAAGCGCGTATCACCAGCCACAACGTTGCAGTCGGAATACCTAGCCAGCGCGTATTTACAGCAGTCGTAGATATTGACCGTTTAAGCCCGGCAGAGCTTGCCAAAACAATCCGTTACCAGGCCGATTCACTGATTCCAACTCCAATAGACGAAAGCAAAATTGATTGGGCGCTGCTAGGTGATTCGCCAAAAGAACCAAGCAAGGTCGAAATACTGCTGTCGAGTGTTACTAATGACTTTATTGAAAAACGGCTGGATTTGCTCGAGTCGATTGGTCTGAATGTAATTGCCTTCGAGCCAGATAGCCTGGCGATAACAAGGTCACTTCTTGCACCTGATGCGATGAACCCTCAGATGATTCTTGATGTCGGCAGTATGGCAACAGATCTGATTATTACTCTCAATGGCACCCCGCGATTGACGCGCTCAATACCCGTTGGCACAGAGGCGCTTGTAAAAGCTGCCATGCAAAACTTGGGTATTGACGAAAAGCAGGCCAACCAGTTTGTATTTAAGTTTGGCCTTTCAAAAGACAAGCTCGAAGGCCAGATATATAATGCCATCAGTAGTACAGTTGAAATATTATTCACAGAAATCGAAAAATCGATAAAGTTCTTTCAGTCGCGTTATAGCAATGCAAAAATTGAACGCATTATTGTAACTGGCGGGGCATCGGCTTTGCCCGAGTTCCCGTTGTTTGTTGCCAATAAGTTTGGTGTCAGTGTCGAAATTGGCAATGCCTGGCGTAATGTTGCGTTTCCTGTTGAAAAGCAAAATGAACTTTTGTCACTTTCGAACCACTTTGGTGTAGCCGCTGGCTTAGCAGAAAGGATTGAATAAGATGATTCAATTCAACCTTCTTCCTGATGTAAAGCTGCAATATATAAAAACACAGCGTAGCAAGCGCATTGTGATGGTGAGCTCTATAGTTGCAGCCGGAGTAGCCTTGGCATTTTTTATCATATTATTTTTGTCCGTACAGGTTGCGCAAAAGAAGCACTTGAACGACCTGAGCAAAGACATAACGACTCAAGTAAAAACCCTTAGCAGTACGAAAGGTGTTAATAAAATCCTCACCATTCAGAACCAGCTAAAAAGCTTACCTGGACTACACGCCGACAAACCAATTTCATCTCGTTTGTTTGCATATATAAGCCAAATAACACCGGCCCTGGCAAGTATTTCTAAGCTAGATATGGACTTAACCCTAAATACACTAACCGTCACGGGGTCTGCAGACAGCGTGGTTACGGTCAACAAATATGCCGATACACTGAAATTCGCAACATATAAATCTACAAAAACAGATACCGGCAAGCCATTCAGTAATGTTGTTACAACAATTAACCTCACCGATGCTAAGGCCAGCTATGTGCTGACATTTAATTTTGATCCGATATTATTCTCGAACAGTGAAGTACCAGTATTGACCGTACCAAAGATTATTAGCACCAGATCCGAAACAGAAAAGCCATCGGCAGTGTTCAAAGAAGAACCTGCCCCAACTACGGGAGGATCTAAGTAATGGCAAAAACAGCCCGCCTCGCCGGTACCAAGCGGCTTTTGATAGACAAAGCGAATGCCACGATGCTTGTTACTATTGCGATAGCATCTTTTATCGTCACGTTTTCATTAGTAGGTTCAAAGACTTTGATTGGTCAGAGTGCCTACCAATCAAGGGTTATAAAAGAGAAGACAAAAGCGCTAACCACACTTAAGCAGAACAATGCTAATGTAGTTACGCTTGTTAAGAGTTACCAATCTTTTGCTAGCGAGCCTACTAATATTTTAGATGGCAATCCAGCAGGTACTGGACCTAAAGATGGTGACAACCCAAAAATAGTGCTGGACGCATTACCAAGTAAATACGATTTCCCAGCGCTTATAAGTAGCCAAGAGAAGCTTTTGAAAGATGGTGGCTATAAGATCGAGGCAATAGGTGGTAACGACGATGAACTAGCCCAGCAAAGTGCTTCGTCGGACAGCCCGGCGCCAGTCGCTATCCCATACCCAGTAACGGTTACTACTAATTATAGTGGCGCGCAGAATATGCTGCTGTTATTGGAGCGTTCTATCAGGCCAATTTATGTGACGCAGTTGTCTATTGCGGCGGCGTCTGAACAGCTTCGCTTAACAGTTTCGGCCAAAACGTTCTACCAGCCAGAAAAAACCCTAAAGATTACTACAAAGGTTGTGAAATGAAGCAAAAAGATATAGCAGTTATCGCGTTTATCGTTGGCATCAGCGCGTTTATTTCGATTTTGGTGAGCAAAACCTTTATTTCTACACCCAAAAATCGTCAGCAAAAAGTCGAAGTCGTCGAAAAAATTACCTCTGACTTTACACGTCCAGATGCTAAATATTTCAATAAAGATTCAGTAAATCCAACCCAAACTATCCAGATTGGCGACAATAGCAACACCAAGCCGTTCAGTGGCGGCCATTAAGGGTAATAGGCGGATTCTATGAGCGTGTTGTCGGCAGTACTCCAAAAACAGGTCGAGGATGCCTTGATTCAGGATCATATTTTGACACCCGAAAAAATTAAACAATTTCGGGCAGATTCGCATGCCAAAAGTGTGCCGCTTTTTAGTTTTTTAGTCGACGAAAATGTCATTACCAGTGAAGTTCTCACCAAAACAATTGCCCATGTCGCCAATGTGCCTTATGTAAACCTGAGCGCAGCCCATATTGATCCAAAAATCCTTAGTTTGCTACCGCAAGAGGTTGCCGAGCGTTATATGGCAGTGCCACTGGGAGAAATGCAAAGCCGCTTGGTGGTTGCCATGTTAGATGCCGACAATGTACAGGCAGTCGACTTTTTAAGTAATAAAATAGGCCGGCCACTCAAGGTGTATTCGGCTAGCGAAGAAGGAATTCGCCAAGTTTTACGGCAATATCAAGCAGACCTAGACAAGGATGTTGTGGGTGCACTAGACGATGCCGAACAAAACGAAATCGAGATTCTTGGCGGTACTGAAGCCAAAAACATCAAGACAATCGTCCAAGATTCGCCTATCAGTAAAGCCCTGAGCGCTATTTTGGAATATGCAGCCAAAAACCGGGCCAGCGATATTCATATTGAACCACTTGATAAAGAACTTAAGATTCGTTGCCGTATCGACGGTGTCTTGCGTGAAATTATGAAATTGCCAAAAAGTACCGAGGCCCCACTTGTGTCACGTATCAAAATTCTCAGTGCCCTTAAAATTGATGAACACCGTATTCCGCAGGATGGCCAGTTTACGATAAATGTCGCCGACAAAACGATTGATCTGCGTATCTCGATTTCACCAGTTGTATGGGGTGAACAAGTCGTTATTCGTTTGCTTGATAAAAGTGGCACCAGCCTTAAACTTGAAGATATGGGGTACCATGGCCGGGCACTGCGTACCATCCGTGAAGGCCTAAAACAATCCAACGGCATGATTCTGACCTCTGGGCCTACGGGGTCGGGTAAATCGACCAGTTTGTACGCACTGCTGCAAGAAATAAAGAGTGACGAAATAAACATTGTCACGCTCGAAGACCCGGTTGAATACAAGATGAACGGCATTAACCAGATACAGGTGAATGCCGATGTTGGCTTAACCTTTGCATCTGGTCTTCGCAGTATCTTGCGTCAAGACCCTAACGTGGTGATGGTCGGGGAAATCCGTGACAAAGAAACTGCCAACTTGGCAGTGCAGGCGGCACTTACTGGTCACTTGGTGTTTAGTACGCTGCATACTAACAGCGCTGCCGGTATTTTGCCACGTCTGCTTGATATGGGTATCGAACCATTTTTGATTGCCAGTACGGTACATACCGTCATTGGACAGCGTCTGGTGCGGCGTCTTGTGCCAGGGGGTGATACGTATCAGTCAGATGTGGTAGAAACAGCTGCGATCCGCCAAACCCTTGGCCACTTATTACCACAAACTGCCGAAACCATGCAGGCAGCCGCAGACGATATGGGCTATCCGAGCTTGCCTCTTGCCACACAAAGCGCTTATACTTTAACCAAGGGTAAAGTAAATGCGCTGACCCCCGATGGTTATAAGGGCCGAATGGGACTTTATGAAGTATTCGGGATAGATACCGCGATACAAGACCTCATTTTAAAGCGTTCGACCAGCGGCGAGATTCAAAAAGCAGCCCAGGCGAGTGGCATGGTTACCATGCGTGAAGATGGCTATCTGAAGGCACTTGCAGGACATACATCACTTTCAGAGGTAAACCGCGTTGCAGCAACGGATTTAGCATAAAACTATGATACAAAAAAGGGGATAATAGAGTGGGTACGGCAGCACAACCAAGAATCGAAATATTGCTCGAAGAAGTAATTAAACGAAAATCATCAGATCTTCACTTGCAGGTAGGTATACCGCCTATGTTACGTGTCGACGGTGTTCTCATGCCAGTCTCTGGCGCAGAAGCACTGACCGAAGAGACTGTAGAAAGTTTAGTTTTTGCAATTTTAGATGATGATCAAAAAAAGATTTTATTAAAAGACAAAGAGTTCGATTTTAGTTTTGCGTTTGGCGACCTGGGGCGATTTCGGGTGAATGCCTTCCATGAACGGGGAAACATTGCCGCTGCTTTGCGCCTCATCCCC
>JAYUBM010000054.1:0-1830 GCA_043740875.1 bacterium
CTAGAATAGTAAAAAGGGCGGGTAAAAAATGTTCACAAAAAAAACAATCAACGACATTGATATCGCTGGCAAACAAGTGTTGTTGCGGGCTGATTACAATGTACCTTTAAATGATAAAGGCGACATAACCAGTGATTTTCGGATAAAACAAAGCTTGCCCACCATCAAAGCATTACAAGAAAAGGGCTGCAAAATTGTGATTTGCAGCCACTTGGGTCGGCCAAGCGACAAAGACGATGCCAGCTGTAGCCTGAAGCCTGTTGCCAAGCGCCTAAGCGAACTTTTAGGCCAGGATGTCTTGTTTGTACCCGATTGTGTGGGTGACGACGTGGCCGAGACGACCGCGCAACTGCAACCAGGCCAAGTCGTATTGTTACAAAATTTGCGTTATTACAAACAAGAAGAAAAGAATGACGAAGATTTTGCCCGCGTATTAGCAGCCGATAGCCACGCCGAAGTATTTGTGCAAGACGGCTTTGGGGTGGTACACCGCGCCCACGCCTCTACCGATGCAATCACACATTTTTTGCCAAGCGTTGCTGGCTTGCTGCTGCAGCGTGAAGTCGATACTATTACTAACGTCATGCAAAACCCGGCGCGGCCACTGATGGCTATTATCGGTGGTGCCAAAATCGCCGATAAAATTGATATTATTTATAAGTTTTTAGACATTGCCGACGTGATTGTGATTGGCGGCGCCATGGCTAACACTTTTTTGCTGGCGCAAGATGTTGAAGTTGGTGATAGTTTGGTCGACCGTGCCGACTTAGTAATAGCAAACGAAATTTTAGACAAAGCCCGTGATATTGCCAAAACACGGCCATTTACTTTTTACTTGCCACAAGACGGGGTGGTTGCCGAAAGCCTCGATAAAACAGCCACGACACGCATTGTTGACTGGGACGCGCACGTTATTGCCGATATCGAAAGCTATCCAAAGCGGCCAGTTCGCAGCGCTAGCCGCGTCGGTATGCACGAAAAAATTCTTGATGTTGGACCGTTTTCGGGGGCATTTATGACAGGGGTCATGCAGCTTAGCTCCACAGTAGTCTGGAACGGCACGATGGGCGTCACCGAAACCAACGCCGTGCACGGCCCTATTGGTCCTTTTGCACATGGTACCGAACTTATTATCGAAGGTTTGTTGGGCAGCCACGGCCACAAACCGTTTAGTGTGCTGGGCGGTGGCGACACCACCGCATATATCGAAGAACGTAACCTGACAGAACAGTTTAACCATGTTTCAACGGGCGGTGGTGCATCGCTCGAGCTTATGGCTGGTAAATCCCTGCCTGGTGTGTCCTCACTGCTCGATGCTTAAGGCACAACCCCGGTTTTCCATCCCAGACTGCACTATCTTACGAAAATCCTAACAATAAGGTAAACTAAACATAAGTAGTATGAATAGTAATAGAAAAATTATGATAGCCGCCAACTGGAAAGAGCATTTAAACGTGTCCCAGTCGAGCTTGCTGGTACATCGTTTGCACGAGCGTATTAAAGTACACCGAGATGTTGAAATTGTGCTAGCACCCACTATGTTGGCATTACAGCCACTCAGCATGCAGATTGACCGTCGTAAGTTCCGGCTTGCTGCCCAAAATGCTTATCATATCGACGAAGGTGCTTTTACGGGTGAAGTCAGCTTTTCGATGCTGACGGATCTGGTGCATTACGCATTGGTTGGTCATTCTGACAGGCGTAACAAATTTGGTGAGGATCTGGATACAGTGCGCGATAAGGTGGCTGCAGCCGTTCGTAACGGCATTATACCTATTTTGTGCGTGGGCGAAACCCAAACCGAAAAACTAGCCGGCGAAACCAGCCGCG
>JAYUBM010000055.1:0-1829 GCA_043740875.1 bacterium
CTGACTAGTAGTACTTGCTTGCCTTCACCGGTTATTTTAGTAATAAAATCAAGGGCGGTATCGAGACATTCGACTGTTTTGGTGAGATCGATAATGTGACTGCCGTTCCGTTTACTGTGAATATAGACGGCCATTTTTGGGTGCCAGCGGCTTGTTTTGTGGCCAAAATGCGCGCCTGCTGCCAATAGTTCTTTGATGTCTACTTGTGTAGCCATAGTATGTAAATCCTTATTCTTCGTACAAAGCCAGCCTGTGCGGTCCTATCAAGGTGCCGGTTAGGAGGATTTTGCCTCGTACTGCTTAATTTATGATATTCCTACTGTAGCAGAAGTGTTGACTCTTGTCCAACAGATGTGATAAGCTTAACGGAACTATGAAAACAGCACTACACCCAGACAACTATCGCCTTGTGGTTTTTGAAGACCTCAATAATGGCACGCAGTTTTTAACGCGTTCGACAGTTAAAACTGACGAAAAGGTTAAGCACGCCGATGGTAATGAATATCCTTTGGTAAA
Organism: bacterium; assembly: GCA_043740875.1. GTDB lineage: Bacteria > Patescibacteriota > Saccharimonadia > Saccharimonadales > SZUA-47 > JBBQVE01. Next base: position 517 of record JAYUBM010000055.1, read on the forward strand.
AGTTCACATCAGTAGCGCCAGCCACCCGTTCTTTACTGGACAAGAAAAATTAGTCGACATCGAAGGCCGCGTTGACAAGTTCGAAAAACGACGTCAGGCCGCCGACGCAGCCAAAAAAGCCCGTGCCGAAAAAGCTGCAAAACCAGCTGCAAAGAAGACTGAAAAAGAAGAATCAGCAGCGCCAGCCAAAATTGGCAACCTTAAAACAACCAACTAGCTGCGTTTTCTAATTCAATCACCCTGTTTTATTTCAGGGTGATTTTTTTATAGTAGAATGAGGATAAGATTATGGAACAGAAATACCGCGAAGAGTTAGAAGCGTTGCAAGTACAGCTGGCAGACCCTGGTGTTTACGGCCGCAGCGATTACCCGCGCATCGCAAAAAGAGCCAGCGAACTAACTGATATTGTAGCTATGTACAAAAACGTAGCTAAATACGCGCGCGAAGAAACCGACGCCCATGAAATGATAAAGGCTGGGGGCGAACTGGGCGAATTAGCTTCTGCCGAGTTAGAAGAAATACGCACAGCCAAATTAGCAGCGCAGCAGGCCCTGAGCGAAGCGCTAACACCCAAGGATCCAAACGACGACAAAGATTGTATTATCGAAATTCGGGCCGGGGCTGGTGGTGACGAAGCCAGTTTGTTTGGTGCCGAGCTGTACCGTATGTATGCCCGCTACGCCGAAGCGCACAATTACAAAGTTGAACTTATAAGCGAAAGCCCCAGTGAGGTTGGTGGCTACAAAGAAATCGTTTTTGCTATGCACGGATTGGGTGCGTACAAAACATTCCGGCTGGAGGCCGGCGTACAGCGTGTACAGCGCGTGCCAGCCACCGAAAGCCAAGGCCGGATTCATACCAGCACCGTCACGGTTGCCGTATTACCCGAAGCCGAAGAAAATGATATCGAAATTAAACCCGGAGATCTGCGTATCGATGTGTACCACGCCAGCGGTCACGGCGGCCAAAGCGTGAACACCACGGACAGCGCGGTGCGAATTACTTACCTGCCCACCAACCTAGTCGTTACCTGCCAAGACGAAAAATCCCAAACCAAAAACAAGCTGAAGGCCATGGGCGTACTGCGTAGCCGCTTGCTGCAACAGCGCATCGAAATGGAACAAGCGACGATGTCGGCGCAGCGCCAAAAACTGATTGGCAGTGGCGACCGCAGCGAAAAAATCCGCACCTATAACTTCCCACAAGACCGCATTACCGACCACCGCATTGGCTACAGCCGCAGCAATATTCCGGGTGCGCTTACCGGGCAAATCGACGATTTAATTGAAGAACTACAAAAAGCCGAACACGA
>JAYUBM010000056.1:0-1826 GCA_043740875.1 bacterium
TGGTTACCCGAATGGGACCGTATTGCGCAGCGTGCCACAGATCCGGCAAATTACATATCAGGCAGAGGTGTAGAACATTATAAATTGTATGAACAAGACTTTGAGCTAGTAAAAAACCTCAATCTTAATGCGTTTCGATTTGGCATCGAATGGTCGCGCGTCGAGCCCGAAGAAGGCGTGTGGGATAAAGCCCAGTGGGAACATTACAAAAAGTATATCCAAACATTACTTGATATGAATATAGAGCCTTTCTTAAATATTTGGCACTGGACTTTGCCGGTATGGTTTACCGATAAAGGTGGTTTTAGTAAGCGCTCGAACCTGAAATATTTTGACCGGTTTGTAGCTAAACTTAGCCAAGAGCTCCAGATAAAAGAACTTAAATATGTTATTACACTCAACGAGCCAAATGTGTATACCAGCTTTAGCTATTTAACAGGCGAATGGCCACCTCAACTAAAAAGCCCTATAAAAGCAGCGTTGACCTATTGGAACCTGACAAGGGCCCATCACCGTGCCTATAATATTTTGAAAGCCGTCCATCCTAAATTGCAAATAGGGGTAGCTGCGCAACTTGCCAATATTCAAGCCAAACGCCCGCACAATTTGCTTGATGAAATTGCCACTAAATGGATGCGTTATGCCTGGAACTGGTGGTTTTTAAACCGTATCAAAAATTACCAAGATTTTGTAGGTATTAACTATTATTTTACTGATTATTACGAACTTGGTGACCATAAAGGCATAAAAAACGTAGAATTTTTTCATCGTGCCAATCCGAAGGTGCCCAAAAATGACTTGGGATGGTACATGGAACCCGAGGGCATTTATCCACTTATGCTGCGTACCTGGTCGCATTATAAAAAACCGATTATTATCACCGAAAATGGTTTAGCCGACGAGACCGATGAATACCGCCGTTGGTGGATAGAAGAAACGATGGTTGCTATGGAGCGGGCGCTGAGTGAAGGCGTGGATTTACGGGGTTATATGCACTGGAGCCTACTGGATAATTTTGAATGGGCTTATGGTTGGTGGCCAAAATTCGGACTTATTGCGGTTGACCGCGCTAACGGCATGACCAGGAAGCCTCGTCCCAGCGCGCTTTGGTGGGCCGAGTGGCTGAAACGACAACAATAAATGATACTATAGTCGCATGGTATATTATTTGATTATTTTTATCGTGGCGATAATGGCTTACTACGGCGCTAAAATATTACTGCTGTTGGCTCAAGTAAAATCATACAAAAAATATTGGAAACTACAAAACGAACGGCCCGATGTATCAAATCAACTAGTTTATTACGCCATAGGTGATTCAACGGCGCAGGGAATTGGTGCCAGCAGCCCCGAAAAAAGCTACCCGTATTTGGTAGCCCGATGGCTCGAAAAGCAGACTGCGCGGCCGGTAAAGCTCATAAACCTCAGTGTGTCTGGCGCTAAAGTACAGCAAGCCTACTCGGATCAGTTGCCGCAGCTATATCGCCAACAAAAACCCCATATTGTGACTGTCGCTGTCGGTGCTAATAACATCGAGGGTTTTAAAGCCGAGATATTTGCTGGCGAAATGATGAACTTGCTGCGAATTTTGCCGCGCGGCACGTATGTTGCCGACATTCCATGTTTTAACGGACGGCTAAAAGATGATAACTGGAAGGTCATTCAAGCGAACCAACAAATGATGAATGCATTGGCCTCGATGAATCATCACCCGGTAAATTTGTATGAAGAAACAAAAAACAACACCAAATTGCGTTACTTCGCAGCCGACTGGTTTCACCCAAGTTCTAAAGGCTATGCCTCATGGGCAACTGCTTTCGAAAAAG
>JAYUBM010000057.1:0-1817 GCA_043740875.1 bacterium
AAGTCGAAACATTGCCTGAAAGCGGGCAAGTAGACACATCTGTTTATGAAGCACGCGGTACAAAAACAGAGGCGGACTTTAATGCTCCCGAAGCTGGTACAGAAGTGGTGGCAGCTAACGCCCTCACCGAACTAGAAGCACCTGAACCAGTCGACACAACCCAGCACCTAGAACTGCGGCATCCCGACAACCCAGAAGTAGTGCAGCAACAAACTACCGCCCTATCAGAGGCCGACAGCGACAGTCTGGCCCAAGAATCGGTCGTTTATATCGATCGGACTCGTCGTTACCGCAGATACGAGAATCCAAATAACGTGTCGGATGATAGGCGGGTAGAAAAACTAGAAAAAGAAGTAAAAATACTCAAAAAAGAAGCTGCCCATTCGGTCGTTATGCCACCATTATCAGGGGGTGGTAATAAACTTCCGCCGCCTATTGTTTTGAATACCACAGTAGAAGCCTTGACGGGTGTAAGACCGCCGGAACGCACCGCTGCGAACAGTATACCGAGCCCCACAACCTCACCTGAACGGGCCCAGAAAATACCGATGCCAGAAGCTTTGCGGCCAGTAAAACCAGAACGCCGTATGCCACAGCCCGAAATCCGCCGTCAGGCTATAGAACACGAGTTGCGCGTTGAACGCACCGAGCAAATCGAACAAAAGGCCAAGAAAGAACAAAACGAACGGGCAACTGCGCGTGAAAAAGTTTTAGAACAAGAAATCATGGCCGAAAAACAAGAAGATTCTAAAGAATTAGTATACGAACTCAGCCACGAACATAAAGATTTAGATAAACAGGCTGCCACGGCTTGGGCCACTTTGCAGAAAAGTGCCGAGGCTACAGCGGCCGCTAACGCGCTGGCCTTGCAACAAGCACAGGTACCGGTTAACAAGGTGAAAGATGTAACAAAAGATACAAATAAGGATAGAACCAACATTAAAATTGCTCCCGCCCTATATAAGCAGGCCGTATTTAGCGGCGTAGTAAGCGCAATCGTAATAATTGCAGTGATAATACTAATACTTTTGATACAATCTAAGTAGGAGATAGACATGTTTAAACTTGATAACAACTTTTTGATCGAACTTGGGCTGGGATCTTTGCCGGCCGATGAAAAAAATAAGATGTTGGCGCACATATATGAAACACTTGAAATGCGCGTTGGTATGAAACTTGCCGAACAAATGACCGACGAACAACTCGATGAATTCGAAGGCTATATTAACCGCAACGATGAATCGGGCGCCCTGACGTGGCTTGAATCAAATTTTCCTAACTACAAACAAGTGGTGGCCGAAGAACTGGAACGTTTAAAATCTGAAATTAAACAAGTAGCCCCACAAATTGTTGCCGAGAGTATGAACGCTGTTAATAATGTCAGCGCGGCAGACCCTGCATTACAACAACCACAGTCCGGGCAACCAGTGCCTGCCCAACCTATGCAAACACAGCCACAACAACAAGTGCCTCTGCAACCCTATCAGCCACCTGCAGATCCCGGCCAACAACCGCAGTACCCACCAGCTGCCTAAACCAAGTTTAAAGTTCGGGTCCTAAACCACTCTAAACTTTAATGTACTCTAGGTATTCTTAATATTATAGATATTTTTTGTATCCGTTTATAAAACCGGTGGCTAGCATCTCTGGTTTACCAGCAGGTTTTAGCCTTTCAATTATCAGCGATCCTTCGCCACAGCCGACAACAAGCTGCTTGTCAGCAACAATAATTTTGCCGGGCTCATTTTTTTGTACACTAAGTTTTGCGGCAGTAATCACTACGTCTAAGCTGTTAAATTTTGTGTAGCTTTTTGGCC
>JAYUBM010000058.1:0-1814 GCA_043740875.1 bacterium
TAAACAACACTGCTAACGACCAGAACGCAGCTGCCAACAACCTCACCGCACAAGGGTCAGTGGGCTTCACGCAGCGCTCACCTTATGCGACACCTGCTAGTGGCGTACCAGATGGATTAACTGAGTTTGGTATTGTAGCAAACGTATCTGCTAACGGTCTGACCGAAACAATCCAAGTACCCGAAGCTTGTGCGCTACCAACTACAGGCGGCATAAGTGCTGTATCTTATTCAGGGGTTAAGGCACCCTACGGGATGCCAGTCGATAGTGGTAAATGGCAGATAATCACAATAAACAGAGGCGCAAATATCAACAACGGTGCTAGTACGGCAGACACCTACTACAACGTAGCATCCTATTATATGTCAGTTCCAATTGGGCAGTTTAAATTAAAAACAAATGTTTGCGTACAGTCAACTACTGCTAGTGCCATCCATCATGGAGCTGGTGCGGGTATCGGCACATCAGCAGGTAACTTCAGAGATATTGCTACCAGCACAGCAGCCTATGCGGGTACTACCGATATAAGGGGTACCGCAGTTATGGAAGCAAACATTACAAATTCTGCGGCAACTACTTACTACATAAACATAGGGTCTGTAGACCAAACAACAACTGCACTTTACCTAGTCGGAATCACCAATGTTAATACATTTATTGCAGAGCTGGCTACCCTCTAGGAAATAAAACCATGCTACACTTTAACAAGAAAGTACAACAATGAGTTTCGCACAGACCAATTACCTACAACTACAAGGCCGTGTCAGCCCTAATGGTGTTGAGCCACGTTATACCATTTCTGAAATTGGTTGTTTAGTTACTGCTAAATGTAACCTGCTAACCGAGCGCTTTAATAACGGTATTGACCCTGTTAATTTAAATGCCTACTTCCGTGATCACAGTGTTTATATAGACGTCGATGATGGCGTGTTTGACGATCTCGGCTGGGGTTCGGTTAGTGCTTACGATGGTGCTGTGGTCGTATCTGAAACAGGCAGTAGTTGGCCAACGAGCGACAATTCGATTGTTAAATTCCAATACATAAGCCCCCGCTTGCACCGCCTTACCACGCACTTTACACTTGTTGCCAGTGCCGCTGATCATACAATTATTGATTCATGGGATGGTCGTGTTAAAAGTCCTGGACTATACGGCGAGCCGGTAGGGTATGCAAGCTATAGCAAAGATGCACCCCAGTCACCGACACCCGTTACCGCCCCCTCACCAAATGCAAACACTGGTCGTCAAATATTCTTACCCTCAATGGCGGGTACATGGCGTGTCTACCCTTTAGGCGGTCAAATTTTAGTTGGCAAAGAAGTTGGTAAACTTGCCCCCGGTAACTTTGCACCCGGCCTAACCTATGACATTATTGACACCCCGAACCCGAATATTTACACCATACAAACGGCTACTTATGGTACGGTAAACATTTACGGTGGCCCGGATACGATTGCCCAGTTTATAGATAAGCCCGCACCTGTGCCTGAGGTGGTTGTGGCACCCGTACCCGAGCCAACCCCGCCAGTGGCTGCGCCCGCTGTAGAAGATAACACTGTGCCGGTAACCGTCATACATACCGACCCTGATGCATGGAAGGCTAGTATTGTAGCCGACGATCACACGTACTTTAGTATGCAAACGCAAACGGTAAAAGACCTAGATGTTGTGCAGCCCGACCTTATCTTAACGCGTGGTACAAAGATCGTTGCAGCGCAGCGCTTTACTTATAAGGACGGTGTAGAATATGTACGTACCCAAAAAAGCGTCGATAAAAACCACCTGTATGCCGTGCCTGTTACGACGCTTGAAAA
>JAYUBM010000059.1:0-6162 GCA_043740875.1 bacterium
CGGATAGATTCGAGGTATGACATATCGGCAATGGCATAGTTAATGCCCGGCAAATCGACACCAAGGTCGTTACCACAATCCACAATAATCGCATCATTCATGTATTCAACCAAGATGGTATTTTTGCTACCGCCACCGTCCATACCACCTAGACCGATAATTTTGAGTGCTGGTGTACCGTTGTCCAAAAAGTTAGCGCGCTGTTTTGGAGCGTCACCATTTTCGGCTGTTTGATACTGGTTTACGATGCGTTCGGCGTCGGTGTGCGCCCTTTTTTGGGCACGTATTGCTTCACCACGGCTGGCACTGCGGCTGGCCGTCGTTGTAGCTTGCAGTTTTGGCCTTGGGGGGCTGGCACTGTTACTGTTTTGTGGCCGCCTGTTGCCGCCACTTTGTCTTTTGTTATTTTTCTGTTCCATTAATTTATTTCCTTTTTTTGATAAATTATTAATTATAATTGTTTAAATTTAATTTCGAATGAGTGCGAGAACACCGATAACGAAAAATCGTAACCCTGCGTAAACGCTGATAATTGTTGCGGCGTATAACGACCAACGGCCATTATCTATTGCCCAGGATGCTGCACCGTAGGCCAGCCCCATAAAAACGAGACCCAACAGCAGCAAAACCTTAGGGTTCTGCTGCGCACTTGCGTGTCGTTTAGTGTTAATTTTCATGCTAATTTACAGGATTTTCTATACTTACTGTTAGGGGTCTAACGAATTCTGGCCTCTCGTAAGGGCTATCTTGCTGCCGATGATAGTCAACCTTTAATTCATCTTTTCGATCTTCAAGTGTACCCTGTAAAGACCTGAATTCTTCTAATACTAGTTTTGGCTCACTGGCAAACTGTCCGAATGGTTCAGAAACGAAAGGGTTAGAAGCGTTATTCATTAACGGAAGCAAGTCTTTGAGCCGCACAAATCTTTTGTCGTTCGTTCCCAACATATCCGCTATTTGGTCTGCTCTCCCAGCTAGATAAGCGGTAGACATAGCAGCCACAATAACATCTTTTAACGTTACCTCCAGTACACTCATATCGACAGCAAGCAGTTCCGCCTGTACTATAGCGCCATATTCTTGGATTATACTTGTATCAAATGCAAGTGATGTTGCTTCTGGTACATCGCTGCCGATATGTCCCGACTCAGCTTCTATCCAATCTACCCACGTATTCACAGTCGCGCTGCTTGTACCATCTGCCTGTTTGGTGATTTCAGTTATATCTATCTGACGTATTCCCCTCCCAAGAGGATTAACGAGCAATGCATCTTGTGGCGGCACTATATCGTAAAATGCTCCGTTGTTCATAAGCAGAACAGCGCTTTGGGTATATCCATCAGCTGCGTCTGATAATGGTCCTCTGTTGTAAACGTTAGGTGACTCAGTGCTCATAACTCTTCCTTTATACCCAACCCTAATTAGTTTAGTTTGAATGTGTTTTTAATGTCTTTAATTGGGTGCATAGTATGTTGCTCCTAACCTTTTAGTTCGCGGGCTGCTTGTTTCATGCTGAGGTTCAAGCGGCCTTTTTCATCGATAGCCACAAGCTTTACATCTACTTTATCACCAACACTCAGCATATCGCTTGGTTTATTTATACGCTCTTCGCTCATTTCGCTGACATGTACCATACCGTCGCGGCCGGGCATGATCTGCACAAACACGCCAAAGTCCATGACACTAACAACTGGTGCATCTTTATAGATACTGCCTACTTCAGGGTCTTGGGTGATGTCGCGGATCATCTGCTTAGCAGCCTTAATCGAAGCGCCATCCGGGCTCGAAATAAGCACTGTTCCGTCATCTTGAATGTCGATTTCGGCACCGGTTTCGGCGATAATTCTGTTTATCATCTCGCCGCCCTTACCAATAACTTCGCGGATCTTGTCAGGATTGATTTTGATACTTTCTACACGCGGTGCAAAGGGGCTCAGTTCGGCTCGGGGTCGATCAAGTGTCGTCATCATATGCGCCAAAATGTGGGCACGGCCTTCGATAGCCTGTGTCAGTACCTTTGAAAGTACCTCTACCGGCAAACCGTGGACTTTCATGTCCATCTGCATTGCCGTGATACCTTTTTTAGTACCCGTCACCTTGAAGTCCATGTCACCGGCAAAATCTTCGGCATCCTGGATGTCGCTTAGGATTGCTGATTTACTACCATCGACGATAAGTCCCATAGCGATACCGCTAACGGGCGCTTTCAGTGGTACTCCGGCGTCCATCAGGCTGAGCACGCTGCTACAGGTGGCAGCCATACTGGTGCTGCCGTGCTGGCTCATAATTTCGGTAACAGTGCGGATAGTATACGGAAAGTCAGCTTCACTTGGAATAACTGGCAACACTGCCCGTTCGGCTAAAGCGCTGTGACCGATTTCGCGGCGGCCTGGTGAGCCGAGGCGCTTAATTTCGCCGACTGTCCAACCTGGGGCGTTAAAGTGGTGCATATAGCGTTTTTCACCCTGGAATTCCATGGTGTCGATCATTTGAGCGTAGCTAAGTGAGGCCAGCGTAGTGATATTCATAGCCTGGGTCATACCGCGGGTAAAGATACTGCTACCGTGTGCCCGAGGTAACAAACCAACTTCGCTAGAAAGTGAACGTACTTCGGTTAATGTGCGGCCATCTGGGCGTTCTCCATCATCTAAAATACCGCTGCGAACTTCTTTGTTCACAGCCGTTGCATACGCTTCGTGATAGTCATTCGACACTTTGGCGTATTCTTCTTCGCCAAGTTCGGTTGTAAAATGCAATTTCATGTCTTGCAAGATTTCATGCAGGGCGGCGTGCCGCTCTTCGTAGGCACCGCGTACTTTACTGCCCATTTTGCCCTTAAGCCAGGCGTCTACCTGCTTTTGGATGTCTTCACTTGGCAATGACAGTTCGTAGTCGAGTGGCTTTACGCCCATTTTTTTAACAAGCTCGTGCTGGATAGCAAGTGCTGGTTGCATGGCAGTTTGGGCCATTTCTAATGCTTCGACAACGGTTGCCTCGCTCACTTCATTAGCACCTGCTTCTACCATCATAATACCGTTATCACTGCCGGCTACAAACAAATCTAGATCGCCTGCTTGTAGCTGTTCACGGGTTGGGAATGCAATGAGTTTGCCCTCGATCATACTGATACGTAGCCCGGCAACTGGGCCGTCAAATGGTGCACCGGCCAACATAAATGCCGTACTGACGGCAATCATAGCAATAGCGTCTGGGCGGAACGTTGGGTCCATACTAAGTACGGTAGCTATTCCCTGGGCTTCGTGCCGGAAACCTTTTGGCCACAAGGGGCGGATTGGACGGTCGATAAGACGACCTATTAAAATAGCGTCTTCACTAGGGCGGCCTTCACGCTTAATAAACCGGCTGCCGCTGATGCGGCCAGCAGCATAAAAGCGTTCTTCATAATCGATGCTAAGTGGAAAATAATCAAAACCCTTCAGTGGATTTTTGCCAACCATGGCCGTGCCCAAGATAACCGTTTCACCGTAACGTACCAGTACACTAGCGCTGGTACGAAAACCAACCCGGTTGACTTCAAGGCTGAGTTCTCGTCCGCAAAACTGGGTTTTTACAATTGTTATTTCTTTTCCGAGGGGGTTTACAGTAGGCATAAAGTGATATTCCTTTCGTTTAATAGGAAGCGGCGTGCCTTTTAAAAGAAACAAATTTCAAATATACACAATTTTTTGTGATATATCTGTTGTTATTTCCCGTAAAAGCCAGCTACCTTTCCTTAATAAGTATTTATTTACTTCTTTCAATCGTAATTGACTGCGTAAGAAACAAACAAATTTAGCGGCGAAGACCGAGCTTTTTGATAAGGCCTAGATATTCTTGGGCATCTTTAGCGGCGATATATTTTAACAGTTTTTTGCGGCGGCCGACCATTTGCATAAGCCCACGGCGGGTCATGTGGTCTTTTTTATTGAGCTTGAGGTGGCCAGTAAGTTCGGTAATCCGTGCCGTCAGCACGGCAACCTGGACAGCAGGTGATCCTACGTCTGTTTTGTGTGCACCATGGATAGCGCGTATTTCTAACTTTTTCTCTGCTGAAATCATATCTTAAGTAGTACTTTAACACACTTGTATCTGTTATGCAATCAAATTTTTCACTATTACTTGGGCGGTAAGGCCAATAACCGAAACCGCTGCGCTTATAGTAAAGTCTCCAACCGTGGTTCGCCTAAGGTCGGATAGATATGCACCGGTACCGAGTTTTTTACCGGCATCGCGGGCCAGGCTTCTTATATAAGTCCCACTGCCTACAATTGTTTCAAAAGTTATTGTAGGATAATCGTATTTTATATCGCTTATGCTATATATAGTGACCCTTCTAGCTTCATGCTTCATTACTTTACCGCCCCTAGCTGCTTTATATGATCTAATCCCACCGATTTTAATGGCACTAAACTGTGGTGGAACTTGTTCGATCTCGCCAATATAACTTTGCAGGGCAAACTGCACATCGGTAAATGACGGTTGCACAGTGCTAACGGGCTGTAGCTGGCCTTCGGCGTCATCAGTAGCACTAATACTACCCAATGTAACAGAGGCGATATAGGTTTTATTGTGCAAAGTGAGCTCGGGTACTTTTTTGGTATAGTTGCCGATTGCCAGCACCAATAAACCCGTGGCCAGAGGATCGAGCGTACCGGTGTGCCCTACTTTGATCTTTTTTGGTAGGCCCTGACTGACAAGTTCTGCCCGCAGTATGCCCCGCACTTTGGCGACAACATCAAACGATGTCCACCCTTTGGGCTTATCTATGAGTAAAAGTCCATTCATCTCAGCCCAAGTGTACCTATTTACCTGTTAATTACAAAGGTTGGTCTTCAAGCGGATTGGGCTCATCATCTTTTTGTGGGTTTAGGTAGGTGTTGCGATGATTTGACTGCGTGCCGTTATAAGGTGGCATCATGGGTGGTGGCACTGGGGGTGGAGACATTGGTTCTGAGGTATTAACAGCCGAATCGTTAATAGCCGTACTTGTTTGCTGCAAAATATCTGCAACGCCGGTCATAGTGGATTCTGAAGGCATAACAGGCGGGTTAACTTCTGGGAAGTATGGAGTTGGCGGTGCTAAATCTATGTGCTGGGCGCCCAGCGCCTGCGATGCTTCGGGCCGTGGTGGCACAGAAAGACCCGCTTGTTCGACTGCCTGCCTGGCGTCATCTACTGCCGGTGCCATAGGGTCATAACTATTGGCCGGGGCGTGCGGACTGTCAACCGCTTGTTCAAGCGCCGCCAATGAATCGTTCGCTTGCGGTAGTGGTTCTGGTTGAGGCATATTATCTATATAAGGCGCAGATGGCGCATCGGGGGCAAGGGGTGGCAAATTCATAACTGGTTGGTCGGTACTATTGCCATAAGCTAATTCACCGAGTGGATCTGGCTTGGTAAACCCATTAAGTGGCTCAATTACTTTGTGCGCAGTTGACGACATGAAGTCTTGTGCTGGTAACTGTTGGCCAGGTTGCGTAGGCACATCTTGCTGTCCACTTGCAGCCAATGCTTCGGCTTCTGCTTCGGCCATCGCTGCAGCCTCTTTTTTGCGCTGTTCGGCAGCTTGTTCTTCCAGTTCTTCTTGCCGGTTTAAATTACCCTGTTCATCGATATGTATTTCGTCCTTTTCTTCTTGGGTAAGTTCACGCATTTGTGATGCAGGAATATTTAACTCGTTATGGTCAATTTCTATTACGCCGTCAGCCTTTTCGTCAGAAATTGGCTCGGGTTCCAGCGGCGCAACTGCAATTGGAACCGAAGGCTGGTCATGTACAAACACAGGTTTTGGGGGTGGTGGAGCAAGTTTTGTAGCAATCAGTTGTTGATTTGCACCAGCTGCCATCAGTTGGGCACTTAATGTCATAACTTTAGGACTAGTTTTATCATTGCTAAAACGGTCGGTTTCGGCAACTATCCCTGTCAAGAAAGCAGTAGACATCTGTGCATCTAATATGTCAGCTTGTAGCGTACTGCTAACTTCTGCAAGCATTTCAGATAAACTGCTGGCTGTTTGGTCATGCCAGTTAATAGAGCCAACATCGCTTATTTTTTCGCCGTCCGTAACGGCAATTACTACGGCATCATGCAAAATGCGGCCGTGAGCGCTAATAGCTTGGTCGATATCTTCTTTTACAGTTACTCCAAGCGCTATAACGACAT
>JAYUBM010000060.1:0-6053 GCA_043740875.1 bacterium
ATCGAATTCGCCGCCAAAGTTATTGATGATGATAACTATGAAAAAATCCGCGAAGAATTAAAAGCAACTTGTGTAGTGGAACTAAAGCGATGAGACGACCAGCAGAAATTGAAAAAGATGTGATTGCTATGGAGACACTAACCGAGCTCACCAGTGTGTTTGAAGGTATAGCAAGTATGCGTATTGCCCAGATAAAAAATCAGGTGTTACAAGCCACACAGTTTTTTAATGAACTATGGCATATTTATTCCCAGTTGCGGGTTGATGGTTTGTTCCGATTTGGGCGGAGCCAAAGCGATGAGCAGGTATCACAAAAAGAACTATATATTGCCATAACGGCCGAAGGTGGTTTTAGCGGAGACATTGACCAAAAACTTATCCAGCTCATGCTGAGTACTTATGACAAAGAAAAGAACGATATTGTGGTCATAGGCCACCACGGTGCTTTGCAGCTGGCGCAGCGCGGCGTATCTTTTATAAAATATTTCAAACTGCCGGCTAAAGACCAAAATATTAACGTCGGGCCTATTATCAATGAAGTTCAAAAATACCGCACGACGACCGTGTTTTATCAGGAGTATATCTCACTTATGGTGCAAGACGTTCGGCGGATCGAACTATCGGCCGCTGTATCGGCAGAAGGCAGTACGACTTCAAAAAGCCAAGATGTTATTAGTGAAGAAAACTATATTTTTGAGCCTAGTACTTACGATGTTGTCGATCACCTTGAAAGTTCTATGATGCGTATCGCACTGAGCCAACTTATCCTTGACTCTAAACTGGCACAGTATGCCAGCCGCTTTAGAGCCATGACTGCCAGTCACGAACGTGCCGAAGAATCAACGGGTGAACTAAAATTAGATTACAATCGTGCCCGGCGCGGCATAAAAGACGAACGTCTCAAAGAGATAGTTAATGGCATGAAAAAAGCAGGTTCACACGTATGATTAACAGGGGTATTTTATAATGTCAATAGGTTACGTTGTTTCGATTAAAGATTTAGTGGTACGGGCCCAGTTTGCAGAAGATATTCCGGGTCTGGGTGAACTTGTGCTTGTTAAAAACGACCATGATACAAAACTACTTGTAGATCACCTAGAACCCGGTGGCATAGCTTTTTGTCTGAACGTACGTAGTGACCGGCGTATTCATAAGGGAATGGAAGTGCACACGACGGGTAAGGGGATCGAAATCCCAGTTGGTGATATTACTATTGGCCGCATCTTTGATGCACTGGGCGATCCGTTAGATGGCCAGCCGCCAGTATCGGGTGACAATATAAAGTACAAAGATATATTGAAGTTACCACCACGTAATACTGAATTTAAAGTACAAAAACCAGAAATTTTAGAGACAGGCATCAAGGTAATTGATTTCTTCACGCCATTTGTGAAAGGCCGCAAAATCGGTATTATCGGCGGTGCTGGTGTGGGCAAAACGGTGTTAACTATGGAGCTTATCAATAACATCGCCCAGAGTGGTGGTGGCTTATCATTTTTTGCCGGTATTGGCGAACGTATTCGTGAAGGCCATGAACTGTACGAGACACTCAAAGAAAACGACCTGCTGAAAAATACCTGTATGTTCTTTGGCCAAATGAATGAAAACCCTGTGCAGCGAAGTTTAATTGGTATATCGGCAACCGCGTTGGCCGAATATTTCAGAGACGAGCAAAAAAAGGATATTTTATTCTTTGCCGATAATATGTACCGTTTCGTACAAGCTAGAAACGAACTTTCGACCATTTTAGACCAAGTGCCAAACGAAGGTGGCTATGAGCCAACCATATTTAGCGATATTAAAGTACTGCAAGACCGACTCAGTAGTAACGAAAACGGTTCTATCACCAGTGTGCAGACTATTTATGTGCCGGCCGATGACCTTTCTGACCCAGCCGTGCAATTAATCCAGCACGAACTTGATGGAATTATTGTGCTGTCGCGTAAAGTTGCCGAACAAGGCATTCGCCCAGCCGTCGACCTCAATCTGACGACCTCTAGCCTGCTTACGCCGGCAGTGGTAGGCGATCGTCATTATCTGCTTAGCGTCCGGGTGCAGGCACTACTCAATAAGTACGAATCGCTAAAAAGTATTATTGCTATTATTGGTGAAAACGAGCTATCGGCCGCTGACCGCTCCGATTACAGTAAAGCCAAAAAGCTCATTGCTAACTTTACCCAAAATATGAATGTAATGGAAAAAATGAACGGAATCAAAGGCGACTTGTTTACCCGCGAACAAACTTTGCAGAGTATCGAAGAAATTATAGTTTGATGGAAGAAAAAACCTTACCTTTAACAGCGCCGGCAAGCAGTAGTAATGCTGCCGCAGTACAGCAGAGTAGTGATATGCATATCAAGATTAGCTCACCCTACAAGGTGTACTTTGACGAGCGGGCAAACAGTATTTCGGCCGTTAACGATACGGGGGCGTTCGATATACTACCTGGACACCGCAATTTTATGACATTGGTAAGCGCCTGTGAAATAAATATAAAAACGAAAACAGGTGATCAAAAAATTAAAATAGCCCGAGCTGTAATGCACGTCAAAGCAAATGACGTCACTGTTTTTCTAGATGTTTAAGCTAAGTAAAAATAGATAACGATTTACACTGTTTAAGGTTTGACCCAAATAAGGTAATGCTTAAAACAAAAACCTTAGTCAAGAACGACGTAATCAAAGCTAATAGAACCGCTAGTAGAGCTGTTAACGCCTATCGAAAAACCGCTGCCGCTACGATTAGCTACATATGCATTGGGCGAACAACCGTTGTTACAAATCGGCGAAATCACTACGTGAGGGTTACCGCTAAATTTAACTGCAAAACCCACTACCGCTACAATCCCACTGCCTGAGCCTGCAAAATTAACAGTGACAGTACCCGAAGTGTCGCTGCCATTAATCGACACGGTGCTTCCACCGGCCAGTCCACTACCATTACTAATGCTCGGTGTGGCACCGCCTGCATCAATGTGGCGATTTAACTGTATGTCTTGGTTAAGGACTAATTTATCTGTGCTTATAACGGCAGCCGAAAGCGTGCCGCCAAAAGAACCATTGCCACCAACCGACAAACTTTTCTGAACGCTTAACTGGCCTTGAATCGTCTCGTTGCCAGATACCGCTAAACTGTTTAGGCTTACTTGGTCAAACTGGCTTGTGCCCGAAACAGTAATGCCCGGTAAGCTTAGGGCACCTCCTACCTTTATGGCCCCGGCGACATCAAGACTGTCTTTCACCAGTACCTTACCGGCAAAAACGGCATTTGATTCAATAGAAAGCAGCTGCTTAGGGTCACCAACCTTAACATCACTACCAGATAGGCTAGCTAAGGCCTCGGCCGTGAGCTTTTGGGTAGCGGTTACTTCTTTTTTGGCCTGATTTTTACTCGACTGTATTGCAATAAACAAGACTGCCCCGGCTATTATTAAGATAAATACGAATAAAAGCAGATATATGTTAACTCTGTTTACGAGTGATCGTACATAAGTTTGAAAATCAAATTTTGGTGCCTTTGTGGCAAGCGGAGACGTGTTTCCATTCGAAGCGTCAGTCGTACCACCGGCACTTGGCTGGATGATTGTATCTGGGGATTCGAGAGAATCTGTTCCATCTAAGGAATCCTCTGGTTTTGTTGTCTGATCCATTACTTCGGTAACCTCTTATGGTTTAGTGTAACGTATTGTTATAATTTTTACTACCCGTCAAACCACTTTAAAACATAACAAATTTGCATCTTATTATGAATCGTGGGAAACTGAATTTGAGAAACTCTATAAAAATTCAAAAACCACAAAATGTACCGATATAAATACGATAAAAGTTACCATCATAAAAGCCGCCAAGCCAGTCGCACGGGCAAATTTGCAGCGTTTGTATGCTTCATTCTACTACTTGGGGGACTTTATGTTGCTTACGACACTTTAACCCAAGTAAACGCTAAAACTGACGCCGTATCAAGTGTTACCCATTCGAGCGTGCAAGGAGAGAGCACTAATTTGTTCCGTACTGAATATTTCCAATTTCAAGCAAATGACAACTGGAAAGAAATATCTACCGAGACCAAGCCCGGTCATTACAGGTACGCTAGCTATAACAAATCACTTCTAGAACTTGACTTAACTGTAGATATTAATGGTGCCGTAAAAGAGGTATTGCCACTTATGAGGAATACGCATGTTCTACCAGTTACAATAACTGCCGAGGGTAAACTAAACATATCCGGAAATTCAGGCGAACATTGTAAAAACGCCATGGCTAAGAATTCACCAAATATACCCACTCGTATAACCGAACGTCAAGTCAGTTTTGTTTGCACGCCGGATGCTGTAGTGTACCAGGTTGCCGTAGGGGTTATAAGTGGCAGTACTACTATGGCCATACCACGACCTGGTGGTCCTAAGACTACCTATACTATTACTTACCGCGACTTAACGGTTGATCCAACAGACAACCAGCTTTTACCTATTATTGCATCGTTTCAGAGTCGCTAAAATAGCCCAGTATTTTCATAAAGTTCTTATGGTATAGTAGTACCATTGTGAAGCGATTTTTAGGAATAATATCGATTTTAATATCCGCGGCCCTGTTTTTACCTATATATGCCGTAGCTGTCCCATCAACTTCGACGAGCTATCAGGTTAATGAGTCTGCTTTTAGTAGTGGAAGCGGAATAGACTCAAACTCGGCATCATATAATGCCCGTGGTTCGGCCGGTGATCTTGGCGTCGGTGAAGCCAACAGTGCTAGTTTTGGTGCTTTTGCAGGTCCAATAAGTCCAGCCGAAGAATATTTAGAACTTAATATGACGGGGGGAACTGTTGCTCTTGGGACATTATCTACGACGACTACAGGCACAGGCACATCATCATTTTATGTGCGATCATATATCAACGGTGGGTATATTGTAGCTGTCATGAGCCAGCCACCGACAAATGGTACAAAAGTTTTAACGGCTATGGCTGTAGCAGCAGTTTCTACTCAAAACACTGAACAATTTGGCATAAACTTGGTTGCCAATACGGGTCCTGTGGCACAGGGTGTTGTACCTAGTGTACAAACAATTGCCGGATTTGGACAACCAATAGCTGCATCCGGGTATGACGTGGCTAATAACTATAAATATGTTGTTGGCGACACGATTGCCCAAAGTGGTCCTACCGGTAAAGCCTGGGGCCAAACAAACTTTACCGTCAGTTATATCGCAAACGTGAATCCTGTTACTACTGGTGGTAATTTTTCGACCGTACAAGATTTACTACTAGTCGCTACATATTAAATAGAGTTATTCACAGGTGTGCATAAGGTCGGTTGGTTGTTGTGCTTGTGCTTGTAAAGTAATGCATGCTATAACTACCTATGGCAATTAACCTAAAACAAAAACTACAACTAACCTTAAAAGGAGATAAGCATGTCAAAACATACCCGCTTACGTGCAAAATTTGCACGTAAGATTAGCCTATTGGTACAAGCAGCAGTTCTTGTTAGCGCAGGAATTATGCCACTTTTACTTCCGGCTTCAGTATCAGCTGCACCGCAGCTCACAAATCGCTCAGCATCAGTCACCACAGCGGTTCCAGGTGCTACGTTTAATGTAACGTTCCAATTCCGTCTGCCTAGTGCATCGATCGTACGTCAGCTCGAATTCGAGTTTTGTGACGCCCCACTCGGGGCTTGTACTATCGTAAACACGCCGACTATTCCCGCGGCAAGTACCGTTTCGCAGAATGCGAACTGGACAGACGCCACTGCTTTTGCCGGCTATAGCCGCGTAAACAGCTCGACGACGCCCGCCAGTACAAATACTCAAATGGTCGTAACACGTGCTTCAGTAACGGCTGAAACACAGGTGGCTACCAACGACCGCAGCATCACCTTCACGGGCCTGACGCAGAAAAACACAGCCAATCTGAGTTTTTATCCACGTATTAGGGCCTATAGCGACCTCGGCGTAACCAAAGTCTTCGAAGGTGCTGTTGCCCAAAGCACCAGCCAGACCTTGACGGTCAACGCCCGTGTCCAAGAACTCTTGCAGTTCTGTATAGGGTCAAC
>JAYUBM010000061.1:0-18208 GCA_043740875.1 bacterium
TCATATGTCCCCTGTGGGCTTCAGTAAAGCCACGGTTGCCTATGCCACCGCCACAACATTAACTTATGTCACCATATGTTTATGCCAGTTTGGCAGCATAATGATGCGCCGCATAAAGCCAGGGCACAAACTTCTTACCAGTTACATATGGTCAAACAGCAAGCTAATATATGCTTTTGGGCTTTCGTTTGCACTTATGCTGATGCTTATTTATTTGCCAATTTTACAGAAGTATTTTGGTACGTCAAACTTGAGTGCATTTGACTGGCTATTTGCATTAGGTGCGGCAATTTTATTTGTTACCATCCGGCAAAGCGTGTTCCGTATGCGCAAAGCTAAAATCAGTGTAACTTAACTGTCATACCGCTAAAAGTACGAAGTGTGTTTTCAGTTTCTACGCCGTTATTATTTTCACGGCGGTTTGATGCCATGTTGTTGCTGGGCGATGCTGGGTCGAGCGCCAAACTAGCATCATAGCTAATTCTTTGCTCACTTATACTCATTTCTTTTAGTTGCGCTATAATTGCATACTTTGTTTCTTCCGGATAATTTATATGGCACGATTGGCCATCACCTGGGCAGTTTCCGGGCGTTATAGGACTGATATGAATGCCCATTTCGGCTTCGGCTTGAGGATAGATAGAACCGCGCAAAAGTGCCCCGGGATATTCAGATTCAAGAACGATGGCTGACGTTATGGCGCCGCCGGCAAGCGCTATTAAATCAGGGTATGTCTTTATAATTCGCTCTGCCCTTTCACGTTCTTTCGGATCATCAGAATCAACCCGTGGTATCTTAATTTGGTGGGCAAAGTTGCGTAGCGATGCAGATGCACCAATATCAACTCGCACGTCCAAATTTTCAAGCACAGTAGCGCGTGCATCACCCGTTAAATCAAGCATATCCAAATAAGCGTTAATTGCTTTACGTACTACCTGCTTATCTTCACCGCGGTCACCCATATTGTCACGCATCGAACAAAATGGGATTAAGACTGATTCGCCCAGAATATCCATGCTGGCCAAGCCAAAGCTGCCGTCAGCGGCATTTATCCCCATTGTGAATTCAGTAAAGCCCTGTTTTTCAAGCCAGCTTTTAGTAAATACCACCGAAGATGCATTGGGCAATTTTTTAAACATAAGCTCATCACCATTCATTTCGCGTACCATTTTTGTATCATCACCCACTACAAACGTATCACTGCCAACTGCCGTCAGCATAAACCTGCTTTCATTTGGTTCATTAACTGCTTCAAAAACTACCGCTACATTAGCACGGGCACAGTTCAGCTCGGACATTTCGGTTGTCATCAGGCCACTGCCAGCCAAGGCACAGCTGCCGGCACATGTTTTCGTCACGCCGCAGTTACGGGATACGGTGTTGCCAAGTGAGGCCAATGTATCATCGTCTACTTTTTCAAAATGCAGATGTGAATTTAAGCCGCGTATGGTGACCAAATCGCTTGTTACGGTATCTGCTAAATATACTTCTGGCTGTTCGACGTTCCAGTCTGGGTACATTTTTGCCATGACATCAATAGGGCCAACCGTATTGGCGAATGCTCCACTTGCTAGTTGTACACCGTGTTCGATAGCCATCATATAACCTCATGTTATGAGAACACTACATTAGCATATTTATGCTATTTTTGTCAATATAATAAGCACTTTAATTTTGTGGTTTTACAGATTAATACGCTATTTTGTGAATTCTTTATTCACATTTTAAGCTTGTTGTGATAGTATTAAGATATGGATACGCAATTTTTGCAAGAACTCGGGCTGACAAAGTCGCAAGCGGCCGCCTATACGGTTTTGGTAAAAAACAGCCCTTGCCCGCCGCCCAAACTTGCCAATCTTATAAACGAAAGCCGCACTAATACCTACAAATTACTCGAACAACTCGAAGAACTCGGCCTTGTAGCACGTGACGCTACAACGAACAAGATCTGCTACTGGGCAAATAGCCCCAGTGCCCTGCGCACCATTGCCGAAAAGAAGAAACTGGCAGCTGAAACAACTGCCAAAAAACTTGAGGCCCATATGCATAGCATGCTAAATGAGTTTGCGATGTATTCGTTACAGCCCGCAGTCCAATTTAATTATGGGCAAGACGGCATCGTAAAAGTGTTTGAAGACTACACTGTTACCGGCCAGGATCTGTACCTGGTTAGATCGTGGAAAGACCGGGATTTTATGGGTAAGGGCGTGCTGAGCGTGTGGCGCAAAAAACCCAGTACCAAAGGAATTACCACGCATATACTTGCGCCAGACACCGAAAGTGCCAGTAGCGGTGAAACAGACAAACAGTACTTAATCGACAAAACTTGGATGCAAGAACAAGACTACACCGCACCAGTTGAATGGTGCGCTTACGGTGATAAATTGGCAATTATTAGTTACGGCAACGAGGCAATATCTATGGTGATCCAAAGTAAGCAGATTGCCGATGCTTTTAAACAGTTATTTTGCTTTGTGTCAAAACGCCAAAAAGACTCTGCTGGCTATGCTGCTATGCCCCAAAAATCACGTTTATCCGATGATCCGGCAGTCATGGATACCGACGAATATAAAAAAGTTGTGCATGACCGCGAAGTATACATAAAAGCACACCCTAGCGCGTCATCGACCGGCGAATAACTCCGCGTACCACCCGGCGCTTTTTAGGCTTAAGCTGTTTGTCGTAAACAACTAGCGGATTATATTTTAATTCCTGGGCAGTCCAGTTATACATATCAACGGCCGTATGCAACGGTACCCGTAAACGTTTGGGCACATAAATAAAACCCTCGTTGGCCTCGGTTTGCCACTGGGCATAGCGCAGTAACTGGGCATGCATAAAATCGGCAAACATACCGGGCTTAGCCCGAGCCTCGGCTTCGCTCAAATTTTTCAGGCCGAATTTTTTTACATCACCCATAGGGAAATAATTACGCCCCAGCGCGGTATTTTTGGGAATATCACGCAAAAACGTAATGTATTGTATCGCCCTACCCTGAAAACGAGCCTGTTTTAGCGCTTCTTCTGGTAAATCAAGGATTCGTACCATAAACAGCCCCATGACTTCAGACGAGCCGTACATATAGTCTAGGATATCTTTGAGTGCACGGTACTGATGCTTTTGAATATCCCAGCGTTTCGATTTTAAAAATGCATCGACCCAATCCGGATCGCAGCGGTAACGGTGGACGACATACGCGACATTGTACAAAACTTTTTCACTCGGTGTGTCGTTTAAGGGTGCGGGTACTTCGTGATTTTTAAGCTGCTGTTTTACGGTATCCCAGCGGGATTCGATATATTCGAACTGTTCCAGGTTAATTGGAAGTTCATCCACTAAGTCGCTGACGTGCCGTACAAAACTGTATAATTTGAACACATCATCGCGTGCCCCTTTTGGCAAAAAGCGACTGCTCCAATAATAGGCCAAACGGCTATTTTGTAGGCTGTTTTTTTGGCTGTCCACAATTTTATTATGACAGAATCTTACATCGAAATCTGTCGTATATTATACAAACTATAAAATCTACTTAAGCATAAGATTATTTACTACGGCCAAGCAAAGATTCTACCAAAACACTTAAGAAAGCTGTTTTATTTTCTGACCATTCAGATTTATTCTGAAGTAGCGATTCTTTTGCTTTGGCGACATGTATTTTTGCCTGCGAACTGGCAAAGGCAAGCGCGCCGGTGTTTTCGAAAATTTCTTTGCAGCGGTTAAACTCACGCTGGGTTAATTTTTCTTGTCCAAGCATAGTAATTAAGAAGTTTTTATCGGCGCTTTGGGCTAGGTCGAGTGCTGCCACCGAAAGCACGGTGCGTTTACCTTCGCGTATATCATCCATTGGGCTTTTGCCGGCTTCTTGTTCGCTGGCAAAGGTGCCCAAAATGTCATCGGTAATCTGGAAAGCTCGGCCGGCATGCATACAATATTCGGCTATTGCTTGCACGGCCTCTGGGCCAGCGCCAGCTAGTGCCATACCAAATTGTATGGGGTTCAAAAATGTGTAATGGGCTGTTTTCCATTCCAAAACCCGGTCCACTGCCGTTTGGTCGACCGCATCAAGTACTTCATTAAATACATCATTAATTTGGCCGTGGCCAGTGGTAATAAGGGCATCATTCAAAAGTTTTAGGGCTTTTAATTTTTTATCATCTGTCACTGCCAAACTGGTAATAAGGCTCTGCGCATAGTGATTGCCAATAAGTGCACTATTGATAGCTATCGCTTCGCCAAAATGAAGCTTTTCACCAGATAAATTATGTTTGTCATGATAGCTGGCCATAGCGGCATGTGCCGAAGGCCCACCGCGGCGCGTCATAGATTTATCCATTATATCGTCGAGTACCAATATATAGGCGTGTACCATTTCGATAGCACAGGCAGCCTGCACAATCATGGCCGTATCTTGGCCGCCACACATCTGATACCCTACCAGCGTAAGCGCCCCGCGTATGCGTTTGCCACCTCGTTCTAAAACGTTAGTATAAGCATGCACGGCGGCAACCGAATACGGCGTGTAGTGCTGCGCGGTAGCGCCAATCAAAGTTCGGGCATGTTCGCCCACCGCCACATCAATCACCGCTTTGTATTGGCTTAGCTGATCTACGAAAGATAATTGCTGGGTAATGGCCATGATTTACGCAATATTCAAAGCACTTACGGCCATAGTATAAAATTCATCCAGAGTTTCGCTATCGTTGTCTATAAATATGTCACAGCGGTCTTTTACGTCGGCCATACTCAGTGTCGCCGCATCGCCGCTATGTTTCATTTCTGCTTGTTGATCGTTCAAAAACTGCTCGTACGTTTTTGCGGCTTCATTGTCGCCCCTGCCCCTGTCGGCGCCCATTATTCTGGCATAGCGCAATTTAGGATCAGCATCAAGCCAAATCATTTTGCCGTGAAGTTCATGAATACGATCAGCTTCACCGGGGTTACGGAGGCTGCCGGTAATTAGGCCAGCAAAGGCAACGTCACTACCGCCTTCGGTGTACAATTCGACAGCTTTATCAATAAGCACACCAAGGCCACCGTCGCGGCGCCACTGCGCACTTATATCGCGTAATACTTCACGGGTGAGTGGTAAACCGCGCTTGCGGGCTTCGTCACGCAGCAGGTCGCTGCTACTCACATACAAAAAATTGTGCTCACGTACTAAATATTCAGCCAGTATATCTTTGCCGCTGCCATTTGTACCGGAAAGTCCAAACAAAATCATAGTGTCATTCTAACACGTGCTTACATGCACAGTGCACAGGGGTTTACTTAAGGTAATCCATCAGTTTGCGGCTGTCTTTGTGCTTGCGCAGTTTTGCTAACGCCTTGGCTTCGATTTGTCTGATACGCTCACGTGTGACGCTAAATTCTTGGCCCACTTCTTCGAGTGTGTGGCTTTTGCCGTCTTCTAGGCCAAAACGCAGTTTTAGTATTTTTTGTTCGCGGTCAGTGAGGCCAGAAAGCAACTGTTTAACATGCTCTTTCAACAGCTGGTTTGTGGCTGATTCCTCGGGGCTAATCGTATCTTCATCTTCAATAAAGTCACCCAAAACACTATCTTCTTCGTCGTCACGGACACTGGCATCAAGGCTAGAAATATCCTGCTTGATCTTCATGATGTGTTCGACTTTGTCGACATCAATTTCCATTTCTTTGGCAATTTCGTCATTGGTAGGTTCACGGTTCAGTTCTTGGGTAAGCCGGCGCTGGGTGCGCAGTAATTTATTGATAGTTTCAACCATATGCACAGGTATACGAATGGTGCGTGCCTGGTCAGCAATAGCCCGCGTTATAGCTTGGCGAATCCACCAGGTTGCGTAGGTACTAAACTTAAAGCCTTTGTCTGGATCGAACTTTTCGACGGCACGCAACAGGCCAGTATTACCTTCTTGGATAAGGTCAAGTAAATCAAGTCCACGACCAACATAGCGCTTGGCAATCGACACAACCAAACGCATGTTTGCTTCGGCCATTTGGTCTTTTGCTTCGCGGTCGCCAGCAACCACCCTTTGGGCTAAGGCTAATTCTTCTTTTGAATTAAGCAGTGGGATTTTACCAATTTCACGAAGGTACAAACGGACTGAATCGTCGGCTATATCATCGAGATATGACTTTTCATCAATAATAATCTCTTCATCATCTTCGGCTGTCCACACGTCACTGAGCTCTTCAGGCTTTGGTTCGCTTATACCTGTTAGCTCTATTTTATTTTCGAGTAATTCTGCATAAAACGATTCGAGTATATCAACATTTTCGGGCACATCCGGAATAACCGCAAAAACATCTTTTTGCTCGATTTTTCCGCCCTTTTTATATTTATCGATAAGTTCTTTACGAACGTCATCAAACTGATCATCAGCTGCTTTTATCACTTCATCTGCCATAGATGGCTCCTATAATCTGTTTACGTTAAAACTTATAATTTGGAACGGTATTTTTTTGCAAGTTCATCAAGAACTTTAACGGCTACAAGAACTTTATTAGTTTTTGTCTCGTCGGCATCTTCTAGCTCGCGTACAAGTTGGTGTTTTTTATTTTTTACGTACTCAATTACCACACGATTGGCAAGCTGCTCTG
The DNA here is from genome assembly GCA_043740875.1 of bacterium. Classification (GTDB taxonomy): domain Bacteria; phylum Patescibacteriota; class Saccharimonadia; order Saccharimonadales; family SZUA-47; genus JBBQVE01. The sequence continues at coordinate 6,577 of JAYUBM010000061.1, forward strand.
TTTGGTACCTAAGTTCAGTTGCTTCGGTATCTTGGTAGAGTTCTTCTGATAGAAGTATTATTATTTTGACATAGTCAGCGATATCCTGCAACTTTGAAAGATTTTTGGATTCACCATCAAAATCCGGATAGTCTGCCAAAAAGGCACGCAGCGTCACGGCTTCGGGCTGGATAAAGACATCTTTTGGTAATTCAATAAGCAGCGGACGCAGTGTTTTATAGCGCAGTGCAATAGATAATAAATGCTGTTCCAAAATGATACGATCACGGTCGCTGGCTTGTACATCTGGGGTAGTCTTTCGCTTCTTCAGTCGGGATGTAGCGATATCGCTGCTTTGCAACTTTTGGCGAAGTGCCTCGGGGCCAATATCGATTTTACGGGCCAAAAGAATTATGTAATGATCTTGTTCAACACTATCCGTAAGCCGTCGAACTAAACGCAGCACAACATCAGTATAAGTGCGCTTTCCAACGGCGGTTGTTATATCAAGCTGCGCTTCGTACCTGGCCATCAGCCAGTCGATAACGTATTGCGGGGACATAACGGCCTTTTGCCACAAAGCCATATCTTTTTTTATAAGTTCGTCCGGGTCTTTGCCCTCAGGAATAGTAATCATCTGCAAAGTGACATCGGCTTGCACCGCCAAATCGATGGCCCGCTCGGCAGCTTTTTGACCAGCCCCGTCTTGGTCAAAGCAAAGTCGGATATCGCTCGTAAAACGCCGCAAAGTTTTGAGATGGCTCACCGTCATCGCCGTTCCGGCGGTCGCCACGACATTTGTTATTCCCGCCTGATTACTAGCAATAACATCTAAATTACCTTCGACTATAATCACAAATCCTTCACGACGTATTGCATCTTTTGCCAAGTGTAAACCATATGCTTGGCGGCCTTTGTCATACAATAAAGTCGCAGGCGTATTAATGTATTTGGGTGAGTTTGGGTCGGCATCAAGTTGGCGGGCCGTAAAGCCCACAACTGCCCCTACGCCGTCACAAAGCGGCACCATCAAACGTCCGCGGAACATATCACTAAGTCCCCCACTACGCTGCGTTACTAATCCGACACGTTTCAGTTCATCGGCCGTAAAGCCTTTGTTTAACAGATGCGTTAACAGTTCTTTGCCCGCAGACGGGCTATAACCCAAACGGAATTTTATAATTGTTTCTTTGCTAAATTCGCGTGATTCACGCACGTATTTTAAAGCCAAGTTATTTTTGGTTAGCTGTACTTGATAAAAATGTGCAGCCGCTTCTAGTGCACCCAGCAAGCGTTCTTTTAATTTGCTGTTCGAGCCGGTATTCAGCTTGTACTGCGATAGGTCAACGCCTGCTTTGCGGGCCAGCAGTTCAAGTGCAGCCTTAAAATCGAGGCCTTCCATTTCCATGACAAAACCAAAAACATTACCCCCTTTGCCACTACTAAAATCGTGCCAAATTTGCTTTTCGGGGCTCACCATTAAGCTTGGCGATTTTTCATTGCTAAAAGGGCTTAGGCCCTTAAAGTTACGGCCAGAACGTTTTAATTGCACATATTCGCCAACCACGTCCTCGATAGCTATTCGGTCTTTGACTTCGCTGGCTGCATCCATAGACATAGCGTACCCCGTTTACCTAGCCAGGTACAGCATAAGCGGTGTGCTTACCTACGCCACTAGCTGCGACAGATGAGTAAATCGTGATATCATAAGCGTTATGGATCCGAACACACAAACACCTACCCCAAATCCCTATGACTTTCTTAATTCGACGCCCTCGCCAGCTAAAAGAACATTTTTGGGTGGTGGCCCCAAAGACCGCAAGCTCATGTCCGTTTTGTTTGTATTAGGAGTCATCGTGCTTGTCTTTATCGCCTTCAGCGTGTTTCAAAACCTTACCGGTAAAAATTATAGTACATATATTACTTTAGCCGCCAAGCAAACCGAACTTGTGCGAATTGCTGATATTGGTGCAACAAAAGCCCGTACAAGTATCGCTAAAAATTACGCTGCAACAATCCGCCAAACTACCCAAAGTGAACGAGCCCAAACACTCGCTTTTTTGAAGAAAAAGAATCAAAAAGTAACCGAAAAAGAGCTGACAATTAAAAAAGATACAGCTACCGACAAATCTCTGACTGCGGCCGAGCAAACCAGTACGTATGACGAAAAACTTATTAATACAATAAATACATTGTTACTTGATTATCAAAAAACAGTGAGAAGTTTACCTACTACAGGATTAACTACGAGCGAAAAAAAACTGATAACTAACTTGCAAACCGATGCCAATATTTTGGTGAAAGCCCCAACTAAATAGTCGCATCACCTTCAGTAACAAGTTTATAGCTATGCGTTACTAGGCCTTGCAGTTCTTCAATAGGTAGTTCGCCCGAAACAATTACCGTATTCCAGTGCTTTTTATTCAAGTGATACCCTGGCATAACGCTCACATATTTTTCACGTAATATCTCGGCCAGTTGTGGGTCGCATTTCAGGCTAATTTGCAACGGGTCGGCTTTTTCGGGTATTAATGCAAACATTTTTTCCTCTAGGCCGACAGACACTTTATACACGGCTACTTCTTTACCAAAAGGATACGATAATTTGGCACCCCCAAAGCTCAGTACGTATTTTTCTAGCTCTTTGTGCGTCATTTGTTGCCTTCAAACCAGTCTAAGTAAAATTGAAGTTCAGCAATGCTGGCCTGAACATCTTCAAAGGCCCGGTGCGCTGATTCTTTTTCAAATATTTCGGCATATTTTGCCTGCATGACTACCTTAAAACTGCTGACATCTAGCATGCGGTAATGAAGCTTTAGTTCTAATTCTTTCATGTATTCACGTATAAAAATACGATCATTATAGATACTATTACCTGATAAAATTGCCGGTTCTGAACCAAAATGCTGCTCTATTAAGGTGACAATTTCTTTTTCGGCTAGGGCCAATGGTTTTGCCCCATCAAGGTTCTTTATAAAATCATCACGATTTTCAGGAAAGCCCTGCCACCAAACATTTTTTTGTATACGATCAAGCACAATTTGTTTTGGTTGTTTTATACGGGCTTCATAGGTTGCCAAAGTTTGTAATTTAGCGTCGGTGATTTCTATAGCTACCTCTATAATTACATCATGACTAACGTCCAGGCCGGTCATTTCGAGATCGAGCCATAAAAATTTTGTTGGCACCGCTTGCTTATCTATATTCATGCGTAGCATTATACCGATAAAACCTGCTCGGCAATAATTTTTGGATGCTCAAGTGGTATCTGATGACTACCTGTTAACATTATAAATGTATGATTTAGCGAAAGATAAGGTGCTAATTTTAATTTAGCATTTCTATTAATGGTGTCTTCATTGGCAAAAATAAATTTAATCGGTTGGGTGATCTTTTTAATATCAGTAAAGGCGTCATAGCCAATCACGACATTTTCCATGCTTCGTTTAAATGAAACCCAACTGTGCCGCACACTTTCACGCACCACATGAGTTGGATAATCACTGTTACCGATAATCCCGGCAATTTTCATCGTGGTAGGTTCGGCAATACGCGTTAAAACGCGCAGTAAACGTGCTCTTTTTCCCTTCAATATCCATTCGATTCTTGGGTTCATGGCCCCCATTTGTATGTAAGCAGTTTTTGGGCCTTCAAAAAGTGGTAGCCCTGAAATTACCAGTGCCTTAACGTCTGTTGGATACGCCGCGGCATAAGCCAAAGCCAATTGTGACCCCATAGAATGACCCACAATTATAAAAGGCGTTTTCACTTTTGCATCGATCAATGTAGCGTGCAGTGATTTTACATGCTGGGCAACACTATAGGCAGCCAGTCTTGGTCGGGGCGAATCACCAAATCCGAGTAAATCAAAGCTATAAACAGTTTTTTTATCTTTTATAAGGTTAACAACGTCGCGCATATACCCATGGGTACTGATCTGACCATGTAACACGACCACCGCATCACCGGCCCCGTACTTAAAAAAACGTAATAAATGGGCGTCTTCGTTTAATTTATGCGGTCTTTTCATTGCTGTTTAGCTTCCAGCTCCGTGCTTACTTGTGCCCAGTTTAACCGTGTCTCTATATTGCCTTGCGTAACTGCGTCAGCTTTATGCGTTACTTTATTAGCACCGCCCTGGCCGGCGACTATTTTATAATTAAGCGAGAGGCTCACTTTATGTAATCCCTGCTGCACAGCAGCCTGCAAACAGTTATCTTGAAATACCGCGCAGGTGGGGCCAAGCACCAGCCATTTTGCGACATTATCGTCGTATTTAATTTTAAGCGTCGTATCAATACTGGCGCTGCGCTGCGTTTCGGTATCCAGCTGATCAAATATAAAATTGCCCATGCTATACACAATTAACTTTCCTTTGTAGCTTTCGGCATTTTGTACCCAGTGCGGGTTGTTGGCAAGTAAAAAGTCTAAGCCCGTATCTACCATTTGGTGGGCAATTTGCTGCACCGATTCACTGGCTGATGCCTGGTATTCAAGTCCCATTTCAGCAAAACCAAATACTGGCATAACATTAGCGTACTGCGCGACGACTGCAAGTTCTTCAGTTGTAGGCCCCCTAAAATAATTAAAGTAATGCCAGGCACAAAAAGCTACCGGTAATTGGGCCTTATCGTCGTTACTGCCAACTTTTTGGACACGCACGGGCAGCGCAATTACTTCACAAATATCTTTGGTAATAGTGGGGTCAAAGTTTCCATAAAATTGCATGCCTGGTACAGCAGCCAAGTGCTGACGGGTTTCGGCAAGTCCCGTCTGACCCCCCTGATTGTCAGTATGATTATTAGCTAAATCAAACAAGTTAAAGTATTTACTGGCTGCCGGCAAAAATTCGGGACGGCAATTAAAAACAAGATTACTTATCTGCGTAGCATAAGGCACAGTATTATTAGTAATCGGGCATTCAAAATCAGTCGACCAGGCGTCATAGCTTTGCCGGTCAAAGGTATCAAGTTGGCTAAACGGCTGGCTGAAATCGCCGTAAGCATACTTTTCGACGGCACGCGCCCAGACGGTAGTGCCGTTGAATAAATACTTACCAGTAACCGACGATGGCAGAATTTTTGGCTCTTCTGGTTGTGTTACAGGCGCAGTTTGAAGATGATTTACTTTTTGATGAAACGTTTTATAGCCGCCATAGCCAGCCAGCATTAAAAGTGCACCGATGCCGAGCACAATGGGGATCTTGAATGACCACCGATGCTTGTCACTTGCGTCATAATACTGCATGCTTTATTTTTGTTTAAAACCTAGGCTGGCAGAACTTATACAAAAGCGTTGTCCGGTGGGTTGATCGAAGGCATCGTTAAACAAATGCCCTAGATGTCCCCCGCATGTTTTACAGCGGACTTCAGTGCGTAGCATGCCCATTGATGAATCGCTGAAAAGTTCTACAGCGTCAGTTTCGCTAGGCTCATAAAAGCTTGGCCAGCCACTACCTGATTCAAATTTCGTATCTGAGTTAAACAGTTCGTGGCCACAATTAGCACAGTTATACATGCCAGATTTATCATTATGAAGTAGCTTACCGGTCCCTGGCGCTTCGTTAGCACCATGAAATAAAACTTTTTTTTGATCATCCGTTAAATCGGCATTAATTTGGTCTACCATATTATTTCACCTCTTTCTCATGCTTGATTTGCTTCTTTACTTCCGCCTTAATTTCTTCTTTTTTCTTATCGAGCCTGTCGAGTTTAAGCCCGTGTACCACATAATAAATTACTGCCGCAACCGCCAATAGCGTTATAAGTGAGCTCAAAACAGAACCCCAGCCAAAGATCAGTTCGCTGTTGCCGTTACGAAGCCCGGTATGCCAACTTTTGCGGGCCAAATCATTACCGCCGAGCATAAAGCCAACAATGGGGTTAATTAGACCCTCGACAACGGCTTTGACGGTGGCTCCGGCAGCCGTACCAACAGCTAGTCCTACTGCCAAGCCGACTACTCCTTGTTCGCGTACAAAATCCATAAAATTTTTCAATTGTTTATTCAATGCAAAATACTCCTATTACTTGTACACATTATATGCCTGTTAGTACCCGACACGAAAAAAAGAATTATATGTTTAGATAAGCCAAGTCCGTACTTCACTCCAAAAAGACACTCTTTACAGGGAATTAAAAAACAAATTCCCTATAAGCGTTTGGCTGACCGCTGACGGTCACAAGTCTTTTGTAGCGATGTACGGACTTGGCCCGAACGTTGGTTCATTTACGATGCTATGGTTTTGGCATTTAAAAAATCTGCAGCACGGTAGCCGATAATGCGGCGGCGATCTTCGTCGATACGGTCGAGCATTGAAACTATAATATTCATATGTGGATTCTTAGAAAGACTTAGGCGGTTTTTTTCGATAAAGTCCCAATATAGACCATCCCAAATGTCGCACCAATCGTCTTTTTGATAATAACTCATCTGTAAAATATAATTGCTACCACTGGCACTCGGTTTTGCACTCATACTACCGCCGTCCGCATATTGGCTCATGCCATAAACGTTCGGCACAATAACCCAGTCATAGCCATCAATAGACATTTCCATAAACCACTGATAAACCTCTTTTGGATCAATTTGTGACAAAAACATAATGTTGCCAATGATCATGAGGCGCTCGACGTGATGGGCATATCCCCGCGCATGAATTTTTTTGATCACATCGTCTACTGGAGGAATGCCAGTCGTACCCTGGTACCAATCCTGGGTTAATTTTCGTTTGTGTTCGAATATATTGGCCGTACGAAGTGGAACGTGCCTAGTTTGATAAGTGCCCCGCACGTATTCGCGCCACCCAAGAATTTGCCTTATAAATTCCTCAATACTGGCTAGTGGCCGTGGCTTTTTGGCGTGAGCTAGCAGCACTGCATCGATTATTTGTTTGGGCTGCAATAATCCTATATTCAGTGCGGGTGTCAGGCCACTGTGATAAGCCCACGGCGCTTTGCCGTCCATAGCGTCTTCGTAAGTACCAAAGTTTTCAAGTCTTTTATGAATAAACTCAGCCAGCCAACTTTCGGCTTCTGGGTGGCTGGTGGCCCAACAAAAATCAGTATCTTCACCGGGGTTATTTGGAAAGTTTTTTGACACATAATGCCGGGCTTCATCAACATATTTATTACTGCCAAAAACTTCAAAAGTTGGCACAACATGATCTTTGGGCAACCGTTTGCGATTTTCAGAATCAAAAATCCATTTACCACCCTCAGGTTTATAATTTTCACCAATTAAAATGTTCCAACGTTCGCGTTGCCATTGGTAAAAGCTGGCAAACGATGTTTGCTTGCTTCTGGCAAAATAGTCGGTTACTTCTTGGCGTTTTAAATAAAAGTTGGGCGTGTCCAAAAACTGTAATATAGGCGTGCCCGGTACCGTTGAATTTGCGGCTTGTAACCGTCTTTGCAGCACATCGTCAACCACGTCAAATACCGTAACACTTTCGAAGCCCCGTAGCTTTTGCATAATGTCACCACTGTCGACTAGTTCGTTAAACTCGATATATTGCACATCTAAGTTTGCCGGCCACAAAACCTCTTCGATATATCGGCGCATACTTGCCCGGTGTAACATAAGTTTTTGTTTATGAAAAAATACCGGATATTGTTGGTCACTGCCAAAATACAAGGGATCTTCTATGACAAAAACCGTCGATACCCCTTCGGGTAAAAATTCTTGCAAAAACAACTGATGCGGATAGACGAGGTGTGCAGATTTAGTCATTTTTTACTCCTGTTGTGGCTAGGAAGAGCAGCCCAAGTTCGGATTTATTCCGAACCTGGCGCAATGCGAAACCCGTTTGCGGGTGTCTCATACGTAGCAACTGATGCGGATAGACGAGCTGTGCAGATTTCATTGGTACTATTGTGTCATAACCGTAAGCTTTTCGATATAGGCTATAGTGTATATATGGCAAAATCGTCAAAACAATCCCTAAGCGAAAAAGACGCCACCCAGGTGGCAAAAGCTCTGCAAATTTTGTTTGCAACAGATTACATAAGCAAAAAGAAGCTTTATTGGCAAAATTTTTTACGTGGCATAAGTTTTAGTGTTGGCAGTATCATTGGTGCAACCGTAGGAATAGCGCTTATTATTTGGGTTTTATCTTTATTTAAGACAGTGCCCCTGATTGGTCCGCTTATTCGCAGCGCTAACCACACGATTCAGCGTAATAAATAGCTACATTTTTTCGGGGGCGTTGATGCCCAACAAGTTTAGGCCATTTTTTAGAACACCCATGTATGAATTAAGTAAATTCAACCGCTCCACTTCCCGAGTGTCCCCAATCACATGCTCGTTTTCATAAAAACGGTTAAAAACTTGGGTAAGATCATACAAATAGGTGCAAATATGATGCGGCATATATTCATGCAGCACTTTTTCGATTACTTCTGGGTACTCACTTACTTTTAAGGCCAATAAACGTTCATATTCAGTATAGTTTGCCGAATTATCATTGGCTGCTACTTTTGTAGATTTACTAATTATCGAACGGGCCCTGGCATAAGCATATTGCAGATAAGGACCGCTGTTGCCTTCGATGCTGACTGATTCCTTTGGATCATATACAATATCACCGCCAATACGCTGCTTCAAAAATGAATACTTTACTGCGCCAAGTACGACCAAATCATCCTGCTTACCTGTACTCGACAAATTCGCTTCTGTCGCCGTATCGATAACATCTACGGCGCGTAAAATATTACCTTTGCGTGAACTCATCTTAACGCCACCTGCAAGCTTTACTATGCCATGAGTAAGATGCTTGGTAGCATTAGACAACTCAGGCGCGAATTGCTCGATAGCCTTTAAGACAACTGCCATATACTGCTCTTGTTCATTGCCCGTTATAACGAATGAAATATCAAAATTGTAATCAGCTTTTTTTTGCATAATCAAGCCAATATCTTTTGCTTCGTATGTCGGCAAACCTTCACTGTTAATGAATACACGAGTGTGTAGCCCAAACGATTCACCATCGAATATTACTGCGCCATTTGATTCCTTAAATATTCCCTTTTCTAATTGCTGCCGCACAGTTCTAAGACCTAATTCTGCGACCGTACTCTCAGGGTAATATTTTTCGAAGACCGTTCCTATTCGTGCGTAAAAAGCATCAAAATAATCATAACTCCAGGTACGGCAAGTCCAGTATATTTTTGCGAGTCCAGTTTCCTGATTATTGTTTGAATGTATTTCGTAAATTCGTTTGTTAAGTAAAATAATAGCGGTTCTAGCTACTTCATCTTCTTCATATGCATTTGTTCCTTCTACATACCTCGCCGCCAACCACTCGGATGTGTCCCGTTCTGAAATAGTTTGCAATTTTTCGGGGTTTTCACCGCCTAATTCACGCAAAATTGCCCACATCGTTTTGCCCACATGCAGCCCAACGTCACCGCCAAAGTTAACGCGGTGCACTTGGGCGCCAGCAGCTTGCAGTACATTGGCTACCACGTCTCCAACTATGCTGGTGTACAAATGGCCAGCGTGCAGCACCTTGAAGGGGTTAGGATCCGAATATTCAGCTACTACAACCTTGCCAGCTAGTGTTTGCGGCAGGTTTGCCGAATCATTTACGAGTGTATGCAACTGCATATCGTTGAGTCTAATGTTTACAAAGCCGGGACCTGCAACAGATGCACTTTGTATTGTTTCGTGCTCGGCAAATCGTGCTGCAAGCTGTTCGGCCAGTTCGCGCGGGTTACGGCCAACTTGTTTGGTGATTTGCATAGCTACATTTGTAGCAAAATCACCAAACTCCGGGTCGGGCCTTGTCACGACGGGTGCCACTTCAATAGCAAATAACTCCTGCACAAGATTTTTAATTATCTGAGTAATGTTTTCCATTTTATACCTTATTCTAACCTATTTTTGCTATTACATCATCTTTTATCAAGCGAAATTTAAGTCTTGTTCTCAGGTTGGCGAATCGCGTAAATGGTACACTAGCAGTAATGGATAAATCTATAAATATCATTAGCGGTGCGGTGCGCCGTTTTATGATTATCCCCGCACGTGCCATAAATTCGTTATCGGGGGGCCGTATTCGACCAAACCACATCACGTTAGTGTCACTTTTGGGTCATTTTACCGTGGTATGGGCATTGTGGCACCACCGTCCATTGGTGGCGGCATTACTGTTAGCAATTTTTGGCATTATGGATAGCCTAGATGGTGCTTTAGCCCGGTTACAAAAATCAGACAGTGTTACTGGTATGCTTTATGACGCTGTGAGTGACCGCATAAAAGAAGTGTTGGTATACGTTGGGTTAGCGGGTTTTGTATCTATATACACTGCTTACATTAACGGAGACTATTCTGTTCATATAGATGGCAACTTTGCGGGATACTGGCTTATAGTGGCCGTTTGTGGCATGTCATTGGTGGTCAGTTATATCAAGGCCAAGGGCGAAGTTGCCGCCAGCGGACAAGGCGCACATAATGCCCAAGAACTTAACCGGGTTTTTGTGGGTGGCATAGCCCGATACGAAATACGCATGGCATTTGTGATAGTTGGGTTACTTACCGGCCAGATTATAAACGTTTTATGGTTTTTGTTGGTGCTTATATCTTTTACGGCTCTGCAACGCATAGTCCGCATAACCAAATACTTACAAAAACACCATGTTTAAAACAGACTTGCACACCCATTCACAAGCTTCGCCTGATGGGGGCATCACGCCCGAACAATACGCCAAAGCCCTCGAAACAGAACTGTTGGATTTTATAGCTATTACTGACCACGACCGTATAGATTTTGCACTTGGTATGCAAAAGGCTTTGGGTGAGAAAATAATAGTCGGCGAAGAAATAACCACCAGCGAGGGCGAATTGATTGGCTTATTTTTGAATAAACGAATTGTCCCCGGCTTAACTGCGCTTGAAACAGCCCAGGCTATTCATGATCAAGGTGGACTGGTGTATGTCCCCCACCCCTTCGAAACAGTCCGAAAAGGAGTAAACCGCGAAACGCTTGATGCAATAGCCGAATTTGTAGATATCGTCGAAGTTTACAATGGCCGGGCTGTTTTTCAAAACTTTTCACCGCAGGCGGCAACGTGGGCAAAGACAAATGCCAAAGCAGGCGCTTCTAGCAGCGATGCACATGGTTTTAAGGGTCTAGGCAACAGTTATAGTATATTGTCCGAAAAAGCCGCCCGTGGGTCGCTTGTTACGTCTCTTAGCATGGTGAACTTGGCTCATCGGCGACCGCCATTACATACGCTGTTATACCCAAAATTCCACCGAGTGGCTAAAAAATTAGGCTTACAAAAATGATAGCCGACATACTTTTTGCACTGTGGTTTTTTTTGCCAGCAGGATTAGCCAATGCGGCGCCTGTTTTTGCCAATAAAATACCACATAGCGGCTGGTTAGCGGTTCCTATGGATTTTGGTAAACATCTACGGGGGCGGCGTATTTTTGGCGAGCACAAAACGGTACGCGGCCTGTTATCGGGTATTTTTATAGCGATAATGGTTGTAGCTTTGCAGCGGTATTTATATATTCACAGCGACTTTTTTCATAACCTTTCACTTTATGTAAATTACCAAACAATAAACGTTTTACTGCTGGGCTTTTTGTTTGGCTTTGGGGCGCTTGGTTTTGACGCAATCAAAAGTTTTTTCAAGCGCCAGCTTGG
>JAYUBM010000062.1:0-6048 GCA_043740875.1 bacterium
TTACCGGCCTTACCGCACAAACCTACCTCACATGCACACAAAACTCAGTTCAAAAAAAACAAAGTCGATACGCGCACAATAGCAGAAATTAAACAACAAGTCCTCAAACATGTATCTGGCAGTGGCATGCTTAAAGCGAAACATCATTTTCAATCGCTACTTTTTGGGGTAGGACTGGCCACTTTATTCGTAGTCCTATTACTTTTTAGTTTTTTTAACGAGCGTTTTATAGCTCCGTTTGTAAGCCCCAGCAGGCAAGTGAGCGCTACACCTATAGTCGGGGCCGGTATACACGTAAGTGCCGATTCAAAGGTAATTATTCCAAAAATTAACGTCGAGGTGCCTGTTATTTATGGCATAGATACTAACAGCGAAAAAGATGTACAGGACGCCCTGGAGGGTGGGGTTGTGCATTATTCTACTTCGCCTAGTCCCGGTGAAACCGGCAATGTGGTTATCGTAGGGCACTCGAGCAATAATATACTGAACAAGGGTAAATATAAGTTCGCATTTGTCCTATTAAAACGGCTGGAAATTGGTGACACTTTTAGTTTGAATAAAAACGGAACCCGCTACACCTACCAAATTTATGAAAAAAAGGTCGTTAAGCCAACAGATATAAGTGTGCTGGGGCCAAGCACAAAACCAAATACCGCAACACTCATTACTTGTGATCCCCCGGGTACCTCTATTAACAGATTAGTGGTTATTGGCGACCAAATATCTCCTAATCCCACTAGTAATACCAAAGTTACCGAAACTATACAAAAACTGAACAATAAAGGTGTTATTCCTAGCAATTCACCGAGCCTATGGCAGCGATTTAAAGATTTCTTATAAGAATAAGCTATTAAACCTACTAGTTGCCGGTAACTTTGAGTGATGAGCGCGTGACTGTAAAAGGTATTCCATTGGTAAAAGTAGTGAAGCCGTAGATATTCTGATAGTTATTATCAAAATAGCTACCAAATTGAGCTAGGCTTGGGACTGTTTTTTGAAGATTTGCCCCGTCATAATCGAACAAGTACGCATCTGCGCCACTCATAGCTTGCAGATGCTTTCCGTCTATCCAGCGTAGTTTATCGCTCGGTACAGGCACTCCAAGTTCGTAAGTACTACTTTTATCTTCTTCGAAATAATGTACTGCAAATTTTTGTCCTCCACGCGCCATAACGACACTGGCATCTGTTGAAAAAGAAACCTCAGTCGGTGCGGGAACTTGTAAAATCGTAACCGCACTTGGAACAGTTTGTTCAGGATGTGTGTGCAAGTATTCGACCGGGTTTCTAAGAATTGTTACTTTATTTTCACTGCTTGAACCTACGGCTATAACCACTGAACTGCTTAATTTTGCTATATCTAGTAGATATGAGTCTGACGGTGTTAACTCTCTTAACAGATAGGATTTATCGTTAATGCTCAGGCGCGCCTGCACTTTATTTTTAATAATGCTTGTTGCGCTCACATACAAAATTTGATCATTATCGAAAGTTTTATAAGCAAGCACGTTATTCAGGCGAGGAATAACCGTCGTTACCTCAATACTAACCGTACCCAATGATTTATCAGCTGGATTATAAACATAATAATGATCGAAAGAATGATTACGAAAACTAATGACTGAGGTTTTTATTCCCAAAAGTACGGTTAAATTCGTAACTGGCTCTTTGACGTCACGGCTTGCTATAAGATAGTCAGATAAAATGCCGCCAGCACTATAGCTCACTAAAAAATGCTTATTATCTTCTGACCATTCCAGAATATTCAGTTGGCCAGTTTTGACGGGGTTTGAAATAGTATTGGCTGCAATTATTATTTCAACAGGGGTAACGTCTGGCTTTGTCAAATCATATACAAAAATACTTAACGGTTTTTCGGCAAATGTAAAAGTCAGAAAACGTCTATCAAAACTCTGGGAGATATGCTGTGGAACAGTGGCAAAAGTCTGAATTATCTTAGGGGTTAGCAACGTTGGCAATAGCCTTGCGTAGTCGAGACGCTGGATGCGCCCGCCCTCGAGCAGGACTTGCTGAGACCATTCCCTAAACCCATCACGTTTTAGCGTTACTTTGTAAGATCCACTTGGCACTACAAGCCGGCCGACTGTTTTGGTGCGCTGTTGTTCACCGTTTAAGTAAATCGTCGCTCCTTCAGGATTACTATTCACAAATAATTGTCCGTTCTGAATAAGGCTACCTGTTTGTTTATCAAGATAAAAGCCACTCCCTATATACACCAGAATAACTGTCGCAATACTGATTGCAACGGCAATAAGACTATAGCCTATATACAGGCGAACTTTGTGGCTGCGTTTTTTTTGGGGGTCTAGATAGTCCATTAAAACTTTGTCCTAGGGTTGCTTAAGCTATTACTTTTTGTGTTTTTATTTTTGTGATGCTGTACCTATTTTATAGCACACTTTACGATTTTTTGCACCGTTATTTGATGAACGTGACATATGCTTGCAGACAAACATGGACTGGTGTACGATTACAGGTAGTTATTACAGCAAAAACCGAGAACATTTTAAGGGTAAAAACATACGTGGGCAACAAACAAAATTATATTGACATAAACGGTAAGCGTTATGACCCTGTAACAGGGGTGCTGCTTGGATCTTCAGTTATTTTAAAGTCAACTCGTCAATCCTTACACATCCCAGCCATGAACAGACCAGTGGTAGATGGCTTTATCAGGCGACCAAAAAATACTTCTATGCACCACTCAAGTACCCAGCAAGCTGCCCATATTATTGCGGTTCGTCCTCAAAAGTCTAAAACTCTTATGCGTGCGGCAGTAAAAAAACCTCTTGCAACTAACGCGGGCAAACAGCCGCAGCCGTCAGTTCAACCAAAAACAGTATTTGGTAAAACAAGCATCACATCCCGGGTGAGTAGTATTCCAAGACTTAGGCAAGAACACGCCGATCATACTCAAAAAAGTAAGCTCATAAATCGTTTTGGCACTTTTTCGGCTAGCAGTACCATCATCAAAAAAATTGCCCCCCTTGAGGTCCGACAAGCGCCACCACAGCAACTGCCTACCACTCCGCTACAAACCTCTGGGCAAAATAAAACTGCCGATCTTCTTGATAGGGCTTTACAAGCGGCGCAGGGTCATACAGAACCTTTTTACGCACACAAAAAAGCCATACACAAGCGGCTAGCAAATAAAATAGGTATAAGCAGCCGCGCTATGGCAATATCTACGTCGGTTTTTGCAGGTTTACTGCTTGGTGGATTTTATTCTTATCAAAATGTTCCAAATCTCGCTATGCGAGTAGCAGCCGCAAGGGCAGGCTTTAATGCGACTATGCCAGGCTACCAGCCGTCTGGTTTTGCTTTTAAGGGACCAGTACAATACAGCGCCGGGCAAGTAGTGGTTGCTTTTAAGTCAAATAGTGATGAACGGGCCTATAAACTTACCCAGCAAACTAGCAATTGGTCGAGCGATTCGCTGCTTAATAGTTACGTTGTCGCCGGCGGAAAACAATACCAGACCTACCAAGATCGCGGTCGTACAATTTACATTTATGACGGTACAAACGCAACTTGGGTAAACGGCGGTATTTGGTATCAGGTCGAGGGTAATTCGGCACTATCTAGTGATCAATTAGTGCGCATTGCTACTAGCCTTTAATCAGCCTTGTAAGCGGCTTGTGATGCGGCTACTACCGTCACTATCCATAACTTGCATGATAGTCCACAAATCGGGCGTACGGTCACGTCCGGTCAGTTTTACGCGTAGTATGCGTGCAAAACTAGCTACATTGCCTGGGTAACTTGTGGGGTTTAATTTGTAAGCTTTATTGTCGGTTGCAAAACCGCAGCTTTCGGCCGCTACTTTTAAGGTTTCAAACCACGTCTGTTGATCGTCTTTAGGGTTGTAACTGTTCAGGAATGCTTTTATAGCAGCGGTAACTACTCCCGGGTTCAAGTCAGAAAGTAACACCTCTATTTCAGGTGCAAATTCTAATTTAAAGATTTCATCAAAAAAATAACCATAGGCAGCGTAAGCTTCATTCCATTTTGCGAGGTCTTTCCGTGGCTTATCGCCATTCCGTTCTATAGAAAGAACAGCGTGCGTGTAGGTTCGGTTAGCTTGCAAAGCCTTCTTAAACGTCTCCTTTGTCTGGGCTTCAATTAATCTCTGTTCAAATTCTTCTTGCGGTAAAGCGGCCATAAATTCCTTACAATAATCTTCGAGTTTACCCATATCAAGCAGTGGTGACCTGCTAGCAGCAAGTTTTAACAATGAAATTTCAAATTTTTCTAAGGGCTCACCGGGATGAGTGCGGTACCAATCTTCAAAATTAGAATTAGCAAGTCCTAACAAATAGGCTTTTATACCTTCTAGCGGGTAACCAGCTGTTATCCAAAATTCTACGTTGGCTTCGTCGTCTTTGCGCTTACTCAGCTTGCGCTTACCGCCGCCATTCTTATCGTTGACAGATATAGGGGCAAAATGGCCATAGGTAAACGGTTTTTGGCCAAGCGCCTGTGACAGCTCTACATGCAGTGCCGTACTCGGTAGCCATTCATCACTACGAAACACTTTGGTCGTACCCATCAAAAAATCATCAACAACGTGGGCCAGGTGATAGGTGGGGAGTTTTGTACCGTCGCTTTTAATGAGAGGTACATCAAGGTCATTTTCGGGCACTTCCATGTGGCCCTTAAAAATGTCTTCATAGGTAATTCTTTTTTCGTGGTTGCCGTGTGATTTAAAACGCAGCACATACGGCTTGCCGGCATCTAATGCAGCCAGTATTTCGTCATCAGAGCGGTCGCGCCACAAGGCCCATTCACCATAATAACCGGGCCTTACTTTGGCTAGTTGCTGGGCTTTGTAGCTTTCATCTAATTCTTCTTTGGTGGCAAAACAGGGGTAAGCTCGTCCCGTGCGCAGTAATTCAAGAGCATAAGCATGATATATATTTGCCCGTTCACTTTGAAAGTAAGGGCCATATAAACCACCCACAACCGGACCTTCATCATAACGAAGTCCAAAGTATTCAAACACAGACAGTATGCTACCCACTGAGCCTTCAACTTCACGCTTTTTATCGGTATCTTCTATGCGCAGAATAAAAACACCGCTGCTTTGATGGGCAATGCGCTCGTTAATAAGTGCAGCGTACACTGTACCTATATGTACGAATCCCGTAGGACTTGGTGGAACACGCATAACCTCTGCACCAAGCGGTAATTGGCGGATTGGATATTTTTGTTTAATTTCTTGGATAGTTAGGGGGTTTGTATCGCCCATTAGCTGCTGGGTAATTTTTTCGATTATTGTATCTGTCATCTGTGTATATTCTAGCATTCTTTAAACTGTTTGTAATAGATACGGAAAAATCGTACACTAAAACATAAGCGTGATTATTAAAATGAAGCATTTACTTTATGGATGATATGTTAGTAAAGTCTAGAAAAAAGGCTGTTAAAATAGTCAGGGATTTACCTAATTACCCGAAGGCAGAAGAGGCAGTTATAGCAGAGCCTATCTTTTTACCACCCGAAGAAGTCGCTGCCCAAGAAAACGCAGAAGAGCCTAACCGACCAATTCCGCAGCCGCCTAAAAAAGCCTCTTGGTGGAAACGCACCCCTAAAAAAAAGAAATTATTAATTCTTGTGCCGTGTGCCGTTGTGGTGCTTTTACTCATAAGCCTAGCCTTATACTTACTCGTGTTTAAAAAAGATAAACCGGTGGTAGTATCCGTTAAAATGGTAGCGGTAGTCCAAAAAGCCCCACCTCCCATACCTACAACCATAGCCAGTAAGCTTACCGGCCTACAAATAACTCCAGAGCTCAATAAACGCGGCGTAACCGCTATTATGATAGAAAATAGCATCGACGCCCGTCCGCAATCAGGTTTGCTTGAAGCCGGCGTAATCTATGAGGCAATCGCCGAAGGTGGTATTACGCGTTTTGTTGCTTTGTTCCAAGAATCACAACCAGATAGTATTGGCCCAGTGCGCAGTGCACGACCGTATTTTATAGATTGGATGTTGCCATATAATGCAATTTACGGACATATAGGCGGCA
>JAYUBM010000063.1:0-1738 GCA_043740875.1 bacterium
CTTGCCTAATTGTATCTGTTACGCTAGAATAGACGGATATGATACAAGTTACTAAGAAAGATCCAAAAGAATCGTCAGAGAGTTTACTGCGCCGTTTTACACGGAAAGTACAACAATCTGGTGTAATTATAACTGCTAAGTCTATTCAGTATTTTGAAAAGCCTATTAGCAAGCCAGAACGTCGCCGAAAGGCAATTATCCGTCGGGCTCGCAAGGATATCAAAATCCAAAAAATCAAACTCGGCCAAAAGTAAAACACTTGTCTTTCGTGCAACAGGGGGGCTTTTTTGCGTTGAATTTACTGATTATACGCCACGTGTCCTGCCGCATGAAGCATATAGCCTAGCCTCTAATGAAAAACTCAAGTACCCTTAGACATAAATATATAATTATGTTAGGGTAAGTACAATTTATATGAATCAACTCGCCAATAACATTGAACATGAACAACTAATGTGCCGTGTACCCAACCCCATACAGGCGGGTGCAGTGTTGTATTTGGCCGAACCGTCAATGTTGGGCAGTGATGTTTTGCACGACCAAAACCACGAAGAATTTTCGGGAGCAGCCCTTTTGGACGAAGTAAAAGATGAACTGCAGGCAAGAGCCGATGGGTTTGATGAACTTTTGGCAATTGGCCGGTATAGCGCCGCAAAAATAATCTCATCGGCAGGAGATGAAGTGCGGACTCTTGCCGAAAATGGGCCTGCACCACACAGAAGGATAGATAGATTTGTGGCACGCCGTTTTGGTGGTAACCGTGATACGTTTTTATTGGCTGCAATAAGTGAAGCGCGTACCAGTGCGGCAGGCCTAAGTAACGTTAATCAGCAGTTTTTTAACAAAAAGAACCTTAATAAAGCGAGGACTACCAGGGGTTTACCGGCCGTAGAATATGACAACTCTTCAATATTAGAAGGTCTGGGCTGTACCCTTTTGGCTTCTCACATTATTGTTTCTGAGGATGAGTCAAATTTAGGTATCAATTATGATGTGCGTTCTGCGGCCTCAGCCCACAAGATTACCGATGCCGAGAAAACCATATGGGGTGCACTATCGGGCCGGGCTCAAACTGTAGAAGATATGAATTCGTTTATTTCGTGGGTTGGCGAGGTAATAAATTCGGGCGATGAAGAAGCGTTTTCTCTATTAGAAATGTTGGCTGTGGATATGGTTGATCCACTTTCGGATCACCTGGTCAACGCCATACTCGAACGCAGCTTGGCTAATTCTGTAGAAGTGCTAGATCGGCAGTGCCTAGAAGCCCTTTTTGCGTCGGATACCGACTTTGCCAAAGAACTAAAACTGTGGTCAGCGTTGTTGACTGGTTCTAAAACTGAAGCTATTGATAAGCTGATCGCTAATAAAAGCTTGTGGGACGTTAAACTTCTGGCGGCACAGGCGCACCACACAGCGCAGTTAAAAACTGAAATGTCAGCTACCCTCACCAAACTTGTTGGCGGATACTTTTATAAATACCAGCAAGTGCCGAGCCCGCAACGTGGGTTAGAATCAGCTATAGCATCAAGGCTGGAAGGTTCGGGAAGGAGCAATATAATAAATACCCCTTCAGGCAAGAAGAATGCCCACCGCGGCCGCGTGACGCCAAAATCCCGTGTTGCAGTTGGTGAATCGGTAGTACCGGCTGATAATACCGTAAAGACTATAGCCGTAGATGATAACCCAGAAAGTCTGTGGGCAGGTAATGAAGACCCCCAGAGTTTAGAAGCTATGATTG
>JAYUBM010000064.1:0-5858 GCA_043740875.1 bacterium
GTGTACTTCGGCTGGGTAAGGCCCATCAAAATAACGGTTTACATCACTTTCATCAAATGGGTTATAAAATCCACCACTGCCGCCCCTTTCGGTACGGTAAAACCAGTGGCCAAGAGTTACATCTACGCTACTGCCAGCAATATGTTCTTCGATATAAGGGTGAAAAATAATATGGCCTGAATTTATAGCTTCTTTAATCTGAATATTGCTATAAACGCCACCACTAGGAAGTGGGACTTTAGAGCTAACAATTTTTATACCCTCACTCATCTCTGATATATAGTGTACGCGCTGTCAATCTGGTGGCGCAAGGTAATTGGACTGTAGTTTTTACACCGTGTCCATAAAATATTTTTGGGCTAACCATTGGCATATCTGCAGAGTATCGATAAACAGGCTTCCCTCGGCATGTTTTTGGGTAATTTCGGCTATGCTAAACCAACCAATTGCTTCAGCACCATCAGGGTTTTGTGTAAGTACATCGGTGTTTGCTTTTAGGGTATAACTTAAATCAATGTGTTTATGCTGGGCATTATAGTTGTGTACAAAAACGTAAAATGGCGTTGGCAAGGCGGTACTATTGCCAGTGGGCATGGGGTGATCAGCTGGTTCGATAATTTCATAATCAGAAGGCAGCAACCCTGTTTCTTCGATAAGTTCATGCGTTAGGGCCTGTAACGGATCTTCGTTAAGTTCGATATGTCCACCTGGCTGCAACCACTTGCCTATTTTCTTATGTTTTAGTAGCAGAATTTTTGCCTCAAACGGATGCATAATAAAAGCACTAACTGTAAAATCGTATAGTTCGTGGATATGCGCCATAGTGTTGAGTCTAGCATAGTCAGCTCGCAAGTGAGTCGAGATAGAATTTAATCTATAGTTCGCTTGAGAGCACTTTGATACTTGGTCCCATTGTCGTGGTTATAAACAGTGATTTTACATAGGTGCCTTTAACGCTGGCGGGTTTTGCAGATTTTAGACTTTGCATTAATGCAGCGGTGTTCTGGGCAAGCTTGGCGGCACCAAAACTGACCTTACCAACGGCAACATGTACAATGCCGGTAGAATCGACTCGGAATTCAACTCGTCCTGCTTTGGCTTCTTGGATAGCCTTTACGACGTCTTTAGTGACTGTACCACTTTTAGGGTTAGGCATAAGGCCTTTTGGCCCAAGCACACGGGCGTATTTTCCGAGCTTAGCCATAACCATTGGGGTAGCAATAAGCACATCGAAGTTAATTATTCCCTTGTCTAGATTTGTTAAAAAGTCTTCTGAGCCGGCAATATCGGCACCGGCTTTTTTGGCTAGTGTCACGTCATCGGCCTCTGCAAATACGGCAATCCGAATATTTTTGCCTGTTCCAGCTGGCAAGACTATGCTGTCGCGAATGTTTTGGTCAGCCTGGCGCGGGTCGACATTCAGTCGGGCGTGTAATTCGACACTGGCATCAAACTTTGTCGGGCTTGTCTTTATTACTAAATCTAAGGCCTCTGCCATAGTGTATTCTTTGTCTTTTTCAACTAATTTATAGGCTTCGCGGTATTTTTTACCTGCTCTTTCGGCATGGCTACGTGCTTTTGGCGCGGCTACGCGTGGTGCAGTTTCTTCTTCTGCATCGCTGGCATGCGCTTTGCGCTCTTCTTTGGCCTCTTTTACCTCGGCTTCTTTAACAGCTTTTACGCTTCTTTTGCCGGCTTTGGCAGCTTTAGCGGTTTTGGCAGTAGTTTTTTCGGTAATTTCAGTTTCTTGGGCAACTACTTCTTGGGATGTTTGCGTTTCGGCAAGAATTTCTGTGATCGGTTTATCAGTTTTTGCAGTAGTTTTAGAAGCTGGTTTTAGGGCTTTAGTTAAAGGTGCTTTTTTAGCGCCCTTAGCAGGTGCTTTTTTAATTGTCTTGGCTTTCAGGGTTGTCTTCTTGGCTTCTGCCATATGATTCCTTTCGTGGTACTAGCCCGTATCATTCGACGCGGTCCCACAAATTATTAATTATATTATATATTTAAATGGTTTAAGCGGTTACTTCGACGCCCATACTACGTGCCGTACCGACTACCATTTTTTTCACTGATTCGATGTTCTCGGCGTTCATGTCAATTGCTTTGGCTTCGGCTATTTCGGTTAATTGGCTTTGACTCAGTTTCTTTTCGATTTTTTCGCTGTTTGGCTTACCGCTGCCTTTTTTAATACCTAATTTTTCACGGATAAGGTCATCGGTAGGTGTACCAATTACCCTGAAGCTCATGGTACGATCTTCATAAATTGCAATATGTACGGTGAGTGCTTTACCCATTCGGTCTTTAGTAGCTACATTGAACGGATTTATAAAATCCATCATGTTAACGCCATATTGACCAAGGGTACTACCTACTGGCGGTGCAGCGCTAGCCTGGCCACCTTTAAGTTTCATTTTAAGATTCGCTTTCACAGGCTTTCCAGCCATAATATTCTCCCTGTTATCTAGCATATTAGAAGCTTCTGCTAAAATTTGCTATTTTGTATGTAACTTACTCACTATTATACTACAGCTTACCCCTGTTGTCTAATCGAGAAAATCCTCGGGGTCTACGTTGGCCATAAGTTTATTCAAGGCACGAAGTATCCTTATACTGATCGTCTGTTGACCTATTCCAATATATTCACCGATTTTACAGATTGTAACTGGTAAGCCGTCTTCAGATAAAAAGCCATAATGAGACAAAAAATCCGGTTGTTCAGGCTTAGTAAGCTTGCTTTTTGTATGTAGCATGCTCTGGTACATTACGCCTACCATCATTAGTTAGGGATAGGTGATTATCATGATCAGCATGACGATGTTTTGTGAGGTAATGTTATTTTGTCCGGCGTTCAGTCAGCGGCACAAAAACGTGTTTATATTTACAAGAAGTCACTCAGTACATAGCCTTTACTATCACAGTAGTTTCTTAGCTTAAGCACTGTACTGTTAATAATCTGACGGGAATATCCGGCAGTATAACCGTGTCGCTCGCCTAACTTTCTTAATGGTTCATTTTTGCCGTCGGCGTTGTTTATTCCAAAGCGTTCCCGAAGTAAAACCATATGTTCCGGCGATACATTAGCAGCTTTAAGTAACCCATCCAAGGCACTTTCGGTTGTTTTGTTCATTACAGTATCTTCTGGGCTCAGTGCATTCGCATCGGCAATGAGATTGCCAAGTGTTGCACCGCCGTCGTCATTTACCATTTTATCTAAGGAAACCGTACTATTGATAAGGTGTAGGTCTGCAAACTCGCTTGATAGCTGTTCACTATCTCCATTGACTTGCCTTAAGGCTGTGCGAAGCTTCGCGCTTCTTCTGTCAGGGATACGTATTATATGACCTTTTGTATCTAATGACCGAGAAATTGACTGGCGTATCCAGATAGTAGCGTAGGTTGAAAATTTAAACCCACGTCGCCAGTCAAACTTATCAACAGCGTGCTCTAATCCTAAGTTTCCCTCCTGCGTAAGGTCTAATAAGTCCATACCCTGTGTCAATGGGTACCGCGAAGCTATACTAACGACAAGCCGTAAGTTGGCACGAATAAATATATCTTTTGCCCGTGCACCCTTTTTTATAATTTCCCTGGCAGCTAGTGGTAGGTTATTTACATCCGTTCCTTTGGGGTATTTTATTAGTTCTGCATGGCCAGCCCGTACAGCCCTTGAAAGATGTTTTTCTTCATCAGTGGTAAGCAGTGGTAGTTTTCCGATTTCGTTAAGATATAGTTTTACACCATCGGCAATGAAACCTGTTTCCTTAGGACTTACTGCATCAAATTTAGCGCTTAGTGCATCCAAGCTAAAAGACTGGTCTTGATTTATACGAACATGTCCTTTGTCTTGAGTTACAAGGCTTTTAGATGAACGAAGTTTCGGCGGACTTACTTGTTGTACTACCGAAGTCGTTTTGACTTTTGGTTTAGTTTGTTCTGGCAAAACGGGCAAACTTGCTTTTGTGCTCACGGGCTGTGGTGCTACCTTGCAGCGCTTGGTTACAGGCTGATTTTCACCGCTGATTAGGGCAACGCCACCGAGTGTAGTTACAATTTCGGTATGTGAAGTTTCTGGCTGCGCGTCAGATAAGGCTTGGGTCTCGATGTCCTGCACACTGCCTACTGTACGACTCGCAGGTACATTGCCTGATGGGCCAGTTACATCCTCCACAGCATCACTTGTATAAACGGGATCTATCTGTGGTAGAACACAACCAAAATCGGCCATATGGCGGGCAGTGAGTGCCAGCCTATCTAGTGTGGCTGGATCTATACCGGGTAAAGTATCAATAGTCACAGTTTATATCCTTCCTGGTTTTAAGGCTTCGGCCCTTATTCGTCCAAGCTCTTGCACAGCTTCATGCAGCACGTCGGGAAACTTTCTTTTTGCATGCATTAACTGAAGCCCCATTTTTGACTGTACAGATTTTCCGCTTAGGGGTTCGAGTGTGCTGGTACCCTGTACGATAAGCTGCAAGGCCCGAAAACCGATTGAATCGGTAAACTGCCGTTGTCTAGGGTCAATGCTAGTAAGGTCTAGTATGTCTTTTAAATCTTCATAGACTGCTTTAGCCGCAGGAGTGCGGTCGGGCTGGTTGCCAGACAGCTCAAAAACACCCTTCAATATTTTGTATCTTACGGCGTCGGTGTACTTTAGGGCACACGCCAGCATTTCAAATGGGTCTTGCGTGTGCGTTTCGTTATTTAATAAAATTTCTCCCTCGTGAATTTCATCTACTGGAATCTCTGTTTCGGGCACTGCTGCCGTTTGAATTTCGGTAAGAAAAGTTTTGGGAAGTTGAAGCACTGTGGCAGCCTCTTCTGTAGGTATTGGCTGGGTTTCGATATTAGCAAGCTGTTCCTGTATTACTTCACGTAACTGTTGATCGGTGTAACGCATTCGCAAGTTTTTTGCATATGTGTGGATTGAGACATAAACCGCACTATGTGACTTGCCGAGTGCTATAGCTTGTTCGTGCCACTGTTTATTGTTTACAAAATATGCCAGCATTTGGTTTATTCGCTCGCTCGGCACGCGCGGCAACATTTTCGGGCTATTCTGGTAGGTATCGTCCATAATCCATTCGGTCAGTTCAGTGATTTGTTCGACAGATAAACCTGTCAGTAAATCGGCATTAGTTTCACCAAAAAATTTCACAAGTGTCTTTAAAGCCCGGTCGCTCGGTGACTGCAATATTTCGGCTTTTTCGATTGACTCAGACGTTGGATTAGTTGGTGCAGCTGGCATTACAGGGTTCGTAATTACTATGCCTGGTTCAGTGATAAGCAGAGCGTCTGACGGATTTTGTGCCATGACATCTAGTATTACAACGCGTAGATTATTTAGTGATACTTTGCCCCTTAACATTGTAGAAGCGTAGTTAAAAGCGCCTATTATGGCACCGCGAGAGACGTTTGCAGCGGCAGAAAGATCGGCTATGGATGCGTGATCGAGTGTATGTGCGCTTAACTGGGCAAAACGTTCGTCGTACCGGCTTTTTTGTACTCCTGGATAGGTTTTGAATAGTACAAAGAGCGCATTAACAAGTTGCGAGGTTTGCCCTTTGTTTAAGCCAACCAACAAATCTAAATTAACACCCCCAAAAAATTTTGCCATGGTTACTAAGGCCTCTTTTTGCATATGACCCCGAGGAACTACCGTATATTCAGCTCCTTGGATGAAGTGTTTAGATGCCACTGAATCCACTAATTCAGCCTCTTCAAGTATGGGCGTTACCGTTAGTTCTGAGGGTTCTGGAGCGGTAAGTACTCCGGCATTAAGTACTGTGCCTTCAAGTACACTAACAATTTCAGTCGCAGATACGTCAAAAGTTGGCTCTTCGGCATTCGCTAATTCAATTGTT